>WGDF01000395.1 GCA_015493405.1 Flavobacteriaceae bacterium | reverse complement strand
TCTCAAAAGAGATCTGCTGCTGCAAAGCCATAATTTCTTCAACGCGTTGCTGTTTGATGTCAGCCGGCACATCATCAATGAGCTGTCCGGCATGGGTATTTTCTTCATGCGAATAAGCAAAAACGCCCAAACGGTCAAATTTGGTTTCGGCAACCCACTGTTTCAGTTCTTCAAATTTTGCTTCGGTTTCGCCCGGATAGCCCACAATCAAAGTCGTGCGAATAGCCACATCCGGAACAGTAGCGCGGAGTTTATGAATCAAATCTTCAGTGATTTGACGGGTGTGCCCCCGCCGCATTGATTTTAATATGTCGTTATTGATATGTTGCAAAGGAATATCCAAATAATTGCAAATTTTCTCCTCCTGCGCGATGGTTTCAATCACTTCTTCGGGAAAACCGGTCGGAAAAGCATAATGCAGACGTATCCATTCAATCCCCTCAACTTTAACCAAAGCTTTGAGCAAATCATTCAAGCGTCTTTTGCCATAAATATCCAAACCGTAAAAGGTTAAATCTTGTGCAATAAGAATCAATTCCTTGACACCTTTAGCAGCTAGTTTTTCGGCTTCCAAGACCAAACTTTCAATACTACGTGAAATATGTTTGCCGCGGATCATGGGAATGGCACAAAAAGAACAACTGCGGTCGCAACCTTCGGAAATTTTTAAATAGGCATAATGTTCAGGCGTGGTCAATTGACGTTCTCCAATCAATTCATGTTTGTAATCGACATTAAATTGTTTGAGCAAATCAATCATATCATGAGTCCCGAAATATTGATCTACTTCAGGAATCTCTTTAGGCAAAACATCTTTATAACGTTCACTTAAACAACCGGTTACAAATACCTTATCGATATATCCCGCTTCTTTATCGTTGATAGCCGCCAGTATTGTATCAATAGATTCCTGCTTGGCATCATGAATGAAACCGCATGTATTGATAATCACAATATCGCCCCGATCGGCATTATGAGTAACATCATAACCATTATGCGACAATTGTCCCATCAAGTTTTCACTATCATACACATTTTTAGAACAACCTAAAGTAATGATGTTTATTTTTTTGCCGGTTGATTTAACTTTCATATCATAAAATTGGACAGCAAAGATACGGATTTACCACGCACACCTGTATTTTTTCCTTGATTTTAACACCCCATTAAAATGTAATTTTACGAATACTTGACAAAACCACTTAAAATTTTGTATCTTTGCCCATGATTTCCTGCCGATGTCGCTTTGGTGGGAATTCTTTTTATTATTTTTTAAAACCATTTGATTATGAACAAGATAAATTATTTAACACCTGAAGGGCTTGAGAATTTGAAAAAGGAATTGACCTATTTGAAGTTTACCGAAATGCCTGAAATTACCAAGCGAATTGCTGAAGCTCGTGACAAAGGAGATTTATCTGAAAATGCAGAATACCATGCCGCCAAAGAAGAACAAGTGCGTGTCAATAATAAAATTCATGAATTACAAATAACACTTGCCAATGCACGCATATTGGATGAAAAAGATTTGGACACCTCCAAAGTTTTAATCTTTTCAAGCGTCAAAATCAAAAATTTGAAATCGAAAAAAGTCAAAACATACACCTTGGTTTCTGCCAGTGAAGCAGACCCTATTCAAGGCAAAATTTCCGTAGATTCTCCCATTGGAAAAGGACTGTTAGGCAAATCTGTTGGTGAAATTGCCGAAATAGATGTGCCGGCAGGAAAACTGCAGTTAGAAGTTATGGAGATCAGTCGATAAAACTAAAAAATAAAGATACACTTAAGTGAATGGTTTGCCATTCACTTTTTTTATTTGATTGGCTTTAAAACCATATCCGTTCTTTTTTGTAAATTAGCTTTTCGAAAAATATTAAAATTTTGGCCAAAAAAGTAACTCCCTTAATGCGACAATACAATAATATCAAGGCGAAATATCCTGATGCTTTATTGTTATTCAGAGTTGGTGATTTTTATGAAACTTTCGGCCTTGATGCCGTAAAGGCTGCCAAAATTCTCGGTATTGTTCAGACCAAACGGGGCAATGGTTCCGAATCAGAAACGGCGTTGGCCGGCTTTCCGCACCACGCTTTAAACACTTACTTGCCCAAACTGGTTAAAGCCGGTTTGCGTGTCGCCATCTGCGATCAACTCGAAGACCCCAAAATGACAAAAAAAATTGTCAAACGCGGTGTTACAGAAGTCGTTACACCCGGTGTAGCACTAAATGATGAAGTGCTGGAAGCCAAATCTAACAATTTTTTAGCCTCCATTTACTTTGACAAGAAAAAAATAGGTATTGCCTTTATTGATATTTCCACCGGAGAATTTATGGTCAGTCAAGGTCATAAAGATTATATCGATAAGCTTTTACAAAATTTTAAGCCTTCGGAAATTTTATTCCCATACAACCAACAAAAAATCTTTACTGAGGCTATTGGTCAAGATTATTACACGTTCAGACAAGATGAGTGGGTTTACCAATCGGACTATACACAAGAACTGCTTCATAAGCATTTTCAAACGATTAATCTCAAAGGATTCGGCGTTTCCGATTTAAAAACCGCCCTCATTGCCGCCGGTGCTATTTTACATTATTTATCTGATGTCAAACAAAACGATTTAAAACACATCAATAAAATCAGCCGGATTGAAGAAGATGCCTATGTCTGGATGGATAAATTCACCATTCGCAATCTGGAACTTTATGGTGCTACACAAGCCCAAGCCGTTACATTGCTTGATATTGTTGATCAAACCATAACAGCTATGGGCGGTCGCAATATCCGAAGATGGTTGGCTTTACCACTTAAAGATAAAAATAAAATCGACGAGCGCTTGCAGATTGTAGCCCAATTGGTCAAACAGCCCAACATTGTTCAAGAAATCAGCGGACAACTCAAACAAGTAGGCGATATTGAACGCTTGGTCTCCAAAATAGCAACCGGCAAAGTAAATCCACGTGAAGTTGTGCAACTTTTACGCTCACTGGATGCCATTTTGCCTATCAAAAAAATTTTAGAAAATCAGGAAGATATCGCCCTCAAAAAAATTGCCGAACAAATAAACCCTTTAGATTTACTTCGTGAAAAAATAAGAACTAGCATACAAGAAGAAGCACCTGTAAACTTACAAAAAGGGCAAGTTATCAAATCCGGTGTTTCTCCGGAGTTGGATAGCCTACGTCATCTCAAGTCTTCTGCCAAACAAATTTTGGATGACATCGTAAAACGGGAGATCCAAAATACCGGCATCAATTCATTAAAAATCGGCTTTAACAATGTCTTCGGCTACTATCTCGAAGTCCGCAATACCTATAAAGATCGTGTGCCCGAAGCTTGGGTTCGCAAGCAAACCTTGACGGCAGCAGAGCGTTACATCACCGAAGAACTAAAAGAACTGGAAACTAAAATATTAGGAGCTGAAGAAAAAATATTGAAACTGGAACAAGCTATTTTTCAACAACTGATTACTTGGTTACATGGCTATATCAAAGCGGTTCAAAACAATGCCCATTTGATAGGCGAAATTGATACCTATGCCTCATTTGCCAAATTAGCAACTTTGCATAATTACACACGCCCTGAAATTGATATGAGTTTTGATATCGACATCAAATCCGGACGGCATCCGGTTATTGAACAACAGCTCCCTGCCGGAGAAACTTATGTTCCCAATGATATTTTTCTGGATCGAGAGCGACAACAAATCATCATGATTACCGGCCCTAATATGTCCGGAAAATCGGCTTTATTACGTCAAACCGCTTTGATTGTTTTATTGGCACAAATCGGCAGTTTTGTTCCCGCAAAAAATGCCCGTATTGGCGTTGTCGATAAAATTTTCACGCGCGTAGGTGCCTCTGATAACATTTCATTAGGCGAATCTACCTTTATGGTTGAAATGAACGAAACGGCCAGTATTCTCAACAATTTGTCCGAACGTAGTCTTATTTTGCTCGATGAAATCGGGCGCGGTACCAGCACTTACGACGGCATCTCCATTGCTTGGGCCATCGCCGAATATTTGCATCAACATCCGGCACAACCCAAAACCTTATTCGCCACACATTATCACGAACTCAATGATATGACCCAAACATTTGAACGGATCAAAAATTATAATGTTTCTATTAAGGAAATCAAAAACAATATTATTTTCATGCGCAAATTGGTTCCCGGAGGTAGCGAACACAGCTTTGGTATTCATGTAGCCAAACTCGCCGGTATGCCATTGAGGGTGATCAATAAAGCGAATAAAATTCTCAAAGAACTCGAAGCATCCAAGCAAAAAGATCAAATTAAAGAAAAAATAAATACATCAACCAAAGGTTTACAATTGAGTTTTTTTCAACTAGACGATCCGCTTTTAGAAGAAATCAAAGAAGAAATTTTAGACACTGACATCAATAATCTGACGCCGGTAGAAGCTTTGATGAAACTAAACGATATTAAACGTATGCTAAGTCGCGATAAAACCTAAAAAAGAAACCTTGGGTATTTTAGTTAAATGAATATCAACGCAATAGAAATAGAATTGAAAAAACGGTTAGTTTATCCTTACCAGTGGGGTCGCAAACAGGAAGACGATTGGGATCGAAAAACTAATTTTATTTACAAAACAATGCATTTCGAGTCTCTATTGGAACAACTCAAAAATGCCTCACCTGCTTTAAAAAATTATGCCTTAAACAGATGGTATAATTACTGGTCCGCTATGGCTGTCGAACATATTTTTGCTCTTGACCCGCGGGTAACCCCAAACCAAAACCGGTATGACAAATTGGTTGATTTCAAAATCGACAATATTGCCTTTGACCACAAAACATCAGTCTATCCCAAGGCTTATTCCAAAGATTTTAACACGGCGATTCAACATAAAAAGGAATTAATTTATTGGCTTTATGAGCATCAAAGTCAGCAAGGGCGAAAACACTTCAAAAACCGTTTGTTTCTTGTTTTATATAATGAAAAAGGCCAACATTGGCGCATAAAATCCGACTTGTCTTTACTCCAAGAAAATATAGAAACGTATCTGGACCGTTTTAAGCCGAGTCAACTGGTCTCTTGCCAATTTGACCAAACTACAATTTTTTCCGATATTATTTGGGTTATTAAACCTAATGGTAGTAAATTGCGCAACACATGAATTATATCGGTTCCAAATATAAACTTTCTGATTTTATTGCCACTACCGTGCATAAGGTTGTTGGCGAAGATTTGTCTGAGCTGATTTTTTGCGATCTTTTTGCCGGAACCGGCATGGTTGGCCGCCACTTTAAATCAAAAGTAAAAACGGTCATTGCCAATGATATGGAATACTACAGTTATGTGCTCAATCGAAATTACATCGGAAATCATCTGCCATTACCCCAAAAGGAAGTTTTCATAGAGCAACTCAATAATTCAGCCTTGGTTTCAGGTTTTATCTATAAACATTATTGTATGGGAAGCGGTAGCGGCCGCCAATATTTTTCTGATCCCAACGGTCAAAAAATTGATGCTATCCGCCAACAAATCGAAACTTGGAAACACAATCAAACCATTACAGATGACATGTATTTTTTTCTTTTGGCAAGCTTGATAGAAAGCGCCGATAAAGTTGCCAATACAGCATCTGTTTACGGCGCCTTCTTGAAGCACTTGAAAGCTACTGCCGTAAAACCTTTGAAAATAGAACCCGCCACCTATCATTTAAACGATCATAAACATCAAGTTTATCAACAGGATAGCAATAGACTCATACAACAAATTGAAGGCGATATTTTGTATTTAGACCCGCCTTACAACGCCCGTCAATACGGTGCTAATTATCATTTGCTCAATACGATAGCCTTATATGACCATTTTGAACCAAAAGGCAAAACCGGCTTGAGAAATTATCAAAAATCTGCCTATTGTCAAAAAAATAAGGTTAAAGGGGCTTTTGAAAATTTAATCAAAAATGCCCGATTCAAATATATCTTTTTAAGCTACAATAATGAAGGGCTTATGTCTGCCGAAGAAGTTAAAAACATTATGTCAAATTATGGCCATTATGATTTGGTGACTAAAGATTACCAAAGATTCAGGTCCGACAAAAAAGAAAATAGAAAACATAAAGCCAGTCAAACCAAAGAATATTTACACATACTTAAAAAACAATAAGAATAAAAAACAATCGATATGAAAAAAATAAGTTTATTTTTCGGATTATTACTTTTAATAAGCGCTTGTAATTCCGGTAACCAAACCGTTAAAAAAGAAGAACCCAAAGTGCCAAGCCCAAAAGTTAAAACTCAAGAACGTGAAGCGGATTACAGCAAAACCAAATTTGTTTTATTTCAAAGTGATTACGGACCTAAACAAACCTTTCAAAAAATAAAAGGTTATTTGGAAGAACAAGGTATGTTTTACCCCCGATTGGTCGATTACGAAACCGCAGCCAAAAATGCCAATATGAAATTAAACACCATTTATTTGGTTATATTCGGCAACCCTAAAATGGGGACCTATTTGATGCAAGAAAATCCGGAAGTAGGCATTGAATTGCCATTAAAAGCTTTGATCTACAAAGATGATGAAGGGCGCACTTGGGTAATGTATAAAGATATGAATTACCTCAAAGATTTGTATTTTCTCAAAGATCCCAATGGCGTGATTGACAAAATGAATCAATTGCAAGCCGGCTTTAAACAAGCGGTTTTCAACCCGATTAAAACAACTCGAATCAAAGATGGGGATGATGATGAATAAAATAAGTTCTAAAAAAAACAAAAAATAGTTCGAATATCACCTTATTTTAACATTTTTTTGTTAATTTTGTTTTTTAATTTAAAATTAATAATATGGAAAAGAATCATCCTTTACCATCAAAGAGTCGGCAAGAATGGCGCGATTTATTAAATGGAAATCTCAATGTACCGCTTAAGAATTACTTTTTTCAGATGAAAGTTACACAAGCCCGGAATCAGATAAAAACCGGTAAATTTTCACTTGAAGAAGAAGTTGATAACATTTATGCTTTGTGTAAAAAATTTATCAAAGCAAAAAATATGGATACTGATTTAGCAAAGATCTTTGGTGCCAATGAAGAAGAAAAAAATTCTGAAAAAGAAACTGAAAAAAGACCAGTTGTAGAATTTGAACATGATGATCAACAATATGTCATTGAAGAAGCTAAGGAGCACGAAGAAGCTGAAAGAAAAATCTTAGAAGCCGAAAGAAAAAAACGTGAAATGATAGAGCGGATAAAATTTCAAGAAGAAAAAGCCAAACTACAGTCTGAAAAAAATAAATTTGATGCGGAAAAAATTAGGTTAGAAGCGGAAAAAGCTATTCAAGTAAGATTAGCCGTTGAAAAACAGAAAAGAGAATCGAAAAATAATGATACTGACCTTCAAAATAAAAGAGAACTTCTAACCAAAGAAAAAAGACAAAAAGAATTGCAAAGACTATCGGCTGTAAAAAAGAAAAAAGCTAAAGTTGTGAAAAAGAAATCTCTTTTCGGCTCTTTTTTTGGTGGTTTTTTTAGAAATTAATGGAACTTATGAATAATAAATTATATGCGGTTGATGAAGTCATTAATTTTGTCAATCAAGGAAAATTAATGAGTCTCTCCGGTGACGAAAAAGTTTTAAAAAAATTACCTCAAGGTAATTGGATTGCCGGAACTATTCCTTATTTTATGGATGAAGATGCCGGAAAATTTGATCAAAATAAAATTTTTGTCAATTTTTTTGATGAAAATATGGTTGATTTTACTATTAAAACCTATGATGAAAACACCATAGATCAAATCGTTCCTGATTCTTATGATAATGGTTATACGCTGCTCATCATTCCGGCCTTTCAAAAAATTCATCATGATTTCGCCCTTAAGGCTGAAAATCTAGAGGGATTATATAACAATCCTGTTGTAGGCTGGATTTCAGGGATTGATTTAAATTCGGCTGATACGCCCAAAACTTTTAATGGAAAATTAGATCAACAATACGAAGACAAAGCTGTTGCTATTCATATAAAATTACCTGAAGATTATTTCGCCCAACTTGATATTGTCAATATATTTGAAAGAGATGAAGATAGTCCTTCAATTGAATTTTATTTTGACAGTTTTGATGTTTTGAATTGTATGATCGACGGCAAAGAATCCAATTTGGCAGAATATATAAATCAAAACAAAATTGACACAAAATTACCCCTTGTAGCGGATTATTCCGGAGCTTCAATTAATGTCAGTATTAAAGAAGTGGATACGGAAAACGGTTTGGTGAGTTTTTATGCACCGGTTTTTGAAAGTAAGGTTTACAAATTTGCCAAACCCATTCAAAATTACCTAAAACGTTTCGAGACCAAAACACTAGATTATGAAAAAGATAATCAATTTTCTTGTAACTGTATTTTAAATTATTTATACGGCGGGTTTGAAGGACAAAAAATTAATAATATTAAAGGGCCAATTACTTTTGGCGAAATTGCTTATCAATTACTTAATCAAACTTTAGTAACCTTAACAGTTGATAAAATTTAAAAATTTTTACTATGAATAATACCTATAAAAAAGTTATTGAAACTTTTAAAAATGATTTAGAAGATGCTTTATTAGCTTGCGATATTTGGGATAAAAAAACTGATCTATCTTTAGAAAGTTATAATTCAAATTCCAAAGCAACAGCACTTTTTGGTAAAATATCCGGTAGCTTTGAAAAATCTTTGGAAAATTTGGGCTTCCCAAAATTAAACAAATTTATTATTGCAGATCTTGATGCAAATTCAATGTTGGTAATTATCAACTTAAACGATAAAAATTTTATGGGAGCAATTATCGATACTTCACAGGTGAGTTTGGGTGTTTTGATTAATCTTGCTATTCCAAATGTTTTAGAGTTATTTAATTAACATTGAATTTTCAAGTTTTATAAAAGCCGTTGCAATCGCAATGGCTTTCTTTTTCTTTGCGTATCTTTGCAAACAAAAATATTTTTATGAAACTTAAAAAATTTTTAAAAGCACAAGATTATAAAACCATTGTTCTGACAACCATTCCGTCAGGACATCATATGTTACAAGCCAAACTCAATGGGAAAAAGGGCCTTTTTATATTGGATACCGGCGCTTCAAATACTTGTGTAGACGAAGCTAAGGCTCAAAAATTTAAACTCAAAACCAAAGATACCGAACATAAAGCCACCGGCGCCGGCACAGGTGAAATAGACATTCAATTATCCAAAAAAAATAAATTGAGAATCGGTAAATGGCAAAGCAAGAAAATTCCGGTAGTCGTTATGGATTTGAGACATATCAATGAAGCTTTATCCATCTTTGACCTTGAAATAGATGGCATCATCGGTGCCGATATTTTACATCAAGGAAAAGGAATTATTCAGTATGAAAAAGAATTGTTATTTTTAAAATAACCCAATCATAAAATAAATTATTATGTTTCAAGACAAAAAGCCCTCTAAAAC
>WGDF01000394.1 GCA_015493405.1 Flavobacteriaceae bacterium | reverse complement strand
AGAATCAGCGTCTTATTAATCCGATGGTAGAGAAAGCCCTTCAATATTTGGATCGTGAAATACGCAAAGATTACGAGCATTTGTTAGAAATGGCCGACAAACAAACCGATAAACAAGCTTATCTGGAACATTATAAAACCGGCGCTTTCCAGTTGCACTATTTGTATGCCCGCAGTTTTTATCCGGAATTTAAAATGTCTAAAGCCGTAGCTGAAGCGGTGGCTTATTACCGCCGACAAGCGCAAAAATATTGGTTGTCATATGGTTTATATGAACAAGGTTTATTAGCTTTGATTTCACACCGTCATAACGATCTTGAAATGGCTCGAAAAATTATCCGTTCATTAGATGAAAACAGTATAAAAAGCGCCGAAATGGGCATGTATTGGAAAAACAATACAGGCGGTTGGTATTGGTATCAAGCGCCTATTGAAACGCAAGCGCTTTTGATTGAAGCATTTGATGCTATAGACGGCGATGTCAAAAAAATAGACGAAATGCGTATCTGGTTGCTCAAAAATAAACAAACCAATGCTTGGAAAACCACCAAACAGACCACAGAAGCCATTTACGCTTTACTTTTGAAAGGGACTGATTTTCTACCACTTGACAATACAGTTGAAGTAAAAATAGGAGATATAAAAATACAACCTGACACGATGCCGAAACTGAAAACAGAAGCCGGAACCGGCTATTTTAAAAAATCGTGGCCGGCTCAGGAAATTAAGCCGGCTATGGGAACCGTTCAAATTACCAAAACAGGAAAAGGTATTGCTTGGGGGGCGTTGTATTGGCAATATTTTGAAGATTTGGATAAAATAACAAGAGCTAAAACGCCGGTAAGCATCCGTAAGGAATTGTTTATAAGAAATTTTACGGATTCCGGAGAAATTTTGCAAAAAATAGATTCTAAAACCAGCGTTAAAATCGGTGATTTAATCAGAGTGCATATTGAAATTAAAGTAGATAGACCAATGGAATATGTGCATCTCAAAGATATGCGAGCCGCCGGGTTTGAACCGGTTAATGTTTTATCACGTTACAAATGGCAAGATGGTCTGGGTTACTACGAAGCCACCGGCGATGTCGCAACCAATTTTTTTATTGGTTATTTACCCAAAGGGGTCTATGTGTTTGAGTACGATTTGCGGGCTAATAATGCCGGAAATTATTCCAACGGTATTACGCAATTACAATGTATGTATGCGCCGGAATTTAGCAGTCATAGTAAGGGCGTGCGTTTAAGAATTGATTAATTTTTATGCGAATGTATTAATTTTTAACGCATTTTTATAATAGATTATCCGAAAAAAGTGTGTTTTATCGTTAAATATTAATTTTTCCTTTTAATTTATTGGACTTTAGCTTAAATTTGCTTTCAGTTAAGATATACCTATGTGGAATTTTTTTAAAAAAGAACAGAAAAAGTCAAATAAACAGAAAAACGGTTCCAAAAAGAAATCGCCTAAAAAAACTGCGGAATCCAAAAAAAATAAACTTGAAACGCTTACTGATCCTCTGGATATATTGGATAAATCATTGGGCCAAAAATTAAAAGAATTAGAGCATAATAAAAAGCTGAAAGTTAAAGCAAAAGAATCCGAAACTATACAAAAACAAAAACCGGTGATTGTCAAAGCTCATATTGATAAGCCTGCTCCCATTAATTTTACTCAAAAAAAGGAACACACTTCCAAATCTAAAACTATAAAGCAGATTCAACCAGATTTAAAAGTGGATAATGAGGTTGAGAATGGCCGCGTTAAAGGGCAAAATATTAATCTATCAGTTATTAAAACTTTGTTTGATCAAATTTCTAATGATTTTGATTCCGGTTTTATTTATGGTAGTTTAATTGATCTTAACCGAGATGCTGTTATTTACACTTTTTTGGACGATTCTTATGCAATTAGCGAACTCAATGATTTTATTAAGCAAACCCTTAGTTTAGCAAAAGTAGATTTAGAAAAGGAGCGGTATTTTTTAGTGGATTTAGAACAAGACAAAATTTTATTTTTAATGGTATTTAAACATCATTATTTTGTTTTGCTATTCTCTGCTAAAGATTTGGTATTGGGTCAGGTTTTAAACATTTTAAAACCTGAATTAATTAAAAAATACCATTTATCTTTAAATGAAATTTAATAACCTATAAATAACAAATTATGAATGTAAAAAAATTAAAAGAAGCAGTTGAGATACTGAAAGAAGACTTAGATGGCGCTTTAATGGCAACTGACATATGGGGAACAGGAACAGGAACAGCTATTGCCGGTTACAATCAAAATCCGCAAGCGACAGCCCTATTTGAAAAAGTTACGGATTATATGCGTAAAGCTTTAAAAGGAGCAGGTTTCCCTGATTTAAAAGATTATTATCTATTGGAAATGGATAATAATGCTATGGTCCTGGTTTTACAATTTAAAGAAGAGGGTTTTCAATGGGGTATATTAGTCGATAGTAGTAAAGTTAATTTGGGTTTGCTCTTAAGTATAGCAGTTCCGGATGCCAGAAAAGCTTTTTTAGAAGCTGTTAATGATTAATCAAAAATTGATTGCATAAAAAAAGCCCGCCCCGACGTCTGTCGGGGCGGGCTTTTAAATTAGGGTTTTAAAACCTCGTTTTCCGGTGAAAAATATTTATATTCTAAATATTTAAAGGAGTCACGCGGTTGTACTTTTATTTTTGTTTTATATTGCCATTGCCATTTGCGCTTAATAGACCACAAACCTTTGGTCAAATAGGCAGCAATAAAAGGATGCACATGCAAATGAATGTTTTTGTGCCCTTGTTCTGCAAATCGTTTGATATCTTCTTCAAAACGTGATATTAAAGTGATGGGCGCATCGGTTTCACCTTTGTGAACCAAGCTCGGATCTTTTTCCTTAGTAACAATATTACGTTCGGGTCTAAATCGTTGCCGGGTTATTTGCATTAATCCGAAACGCGATAAAGGTAAAATTTTGTGTTTGGCACGATCATCAGCCATTTCGGCTTTCATATGCTCATACACTTTTTTACGATTTTCAACATTTTTCAAATCAATAAAATCAACTACGATGATACCACCCATATCACGCAGCCTTAATTGACGTGCAATTTCACTTGCTGCCTTAAGATTGACTTGCAAAGAATTTTCTTCTTGCGATTGGGTTTTGTCAGAGGCATTACCGCTATTGACATCAACGACATGCATGGCTTCGGTGTGTTCTATTATCAAATAGGCACCTTTATCCATCATTACAGTCCGGCCGAAAGCCGATTTAATCTGTCTTTCGATACCATATTTTTCAAATATGGGGACTGATGATTCATGCAGTTTTACAATAGATTCCAAGTCAGGGGCAATTTGCTTGATGAAATCTATAATTTCGAGATACAAAAGCTCATCATCAACAACGATTTTAGTAAAGCTATCGTTTAATATATCACGTAAAGTGCTGGTTACGCGATTTACTTCACCAAAAACACGTTGAGGGGGATGTGCATTTTGAATTTTTTGAGACAAAACCTGCCATTTGTTAATGAGGTTTTGTAAGTCTTTGTCTAAATCCGCTACTTTTTTTTCATTTGCAGCTGTCCTGATGATCACCCCGAAATTTTTGGGTTTGATACTTTGAACCAGCCGCTTAAGACGATTTCTTTCAACTTCATCTTCAATTTTTTGAGAAACGGAAACCTTGTCATAAAATGGGACTAAAATCAGATATCTGCCGGCTAACGATAGTTCGGAAGTCAGTCGGGGACCTTTGGTGGATATGGGCTCTTTTAGAATCTGAACCAAGATGCTTTGTTTGGCTTTTAAAACATCTTTTATATTACCTGATTTGTCAATATCGGGTTCTTTGCTAAAATTTTTTAGCGAAAAATCTTTTAATTTCCCCGATTGAATTTGTTTGGTAAATTTAATGAGTGATTTGATTTGAGGCCCTAAATCGTGGTAGTGTAAAAAGCCGTCTTTTTTGGCGCCTACATTAACAAAGGCGGCATTTAAGCCCGGAATAACTTTGTTAATTTTGCCCATATAGACATCACCTACATTAAATTTGTTTGAGGTTTCTTCTTTATGAAGTTCAGTGAGTTTGCCGTCTTTTAATAAGGCAAAATCAATAGCGGAAGGGGTAGACCGAATAATTAATTCTGTATCCATTCCTTCTGTTTTTGTGCAGTCAGGTGTCTATTCAAACATACTATTGTCATACTAAGCGTTCGTTCTTTTTACTGATAACTATTACATTATTTTATTCTTAGCTGCAGCTAAGCTGAAAATTATCTATATGGTTATCGACTAGAATAAGACTTCAACAAGTTCAGTCCGCCGATATGGCTCATAATGTCATAATATGCATAACACGACACTCGTGTCTGCGGGTTAATATGTCAATGATCGATTATAACGATTACAATCGTTCTTTAAAAGAAAAAGTAGGTTAACCTACTTTTTCTTTTTGTGTCTATTTGCTCTACTTCTTTTTTTACGTTTGTGAGTGGCAATTTTTCTTCTTTTTCTTTTCTTTCCGCTTGGCATAATTCTTAAGGTTTTACGTTATCTTTTACTTTGTTTACAAAAGTTTTACTGGGTTTGAAAGCCGGAATGTAATGAGCCGGAATTTTGATAGAAGTATTTTTTGAAATATTTCTGCCGATTTTTTCTGCTCTATACTTATTAATAAAACTTCCAAAACCTCTTAAATAAACATTTTCTCCTGAAGCCAAGCTACCCTTAACTTCATCCATAAAATGTTCAACAGCTGTTAAGACATCTTTTTTGTCTAATCCGGTCTTGTCAGCAATCTTAGCTACGATCTCTGCTTTTGTCATATCTATTTATTTAATGTTTTCTGTTTTTATTTTAAAATGCGTGCAAATATAATACATATTATTGAATTGTAAAATACTGACTTACATTTTTTTATAAAAAATTAGACAGAAAATGCTAATTATGAATGTTTTATTTATTTTTAACCGGTTACTTTATTGGGATTGTAACATTCAAAAGGCACTTCTTTGTCTTTAAATATGATATCGTATTGTTCCAACTCTTTGAGTATGGGGTCATAAATTTCTTTATTAATGGGTAATTGTATTCCGGGTGTTTTAATAGTGCCGTTTAATATTTTAAGGGCCGCAATCCCTACAGGCAACCCGACGGTTTTGGCCATTGCGGTATAGGTTTGATCGGTACCTTTGACTACTAATTGTGAATCAATTTGTTTAAATTCATTTCCGGTTTTATAACCGAATTTATGATACATCACGATCATATCTTTGTCTTCGGGCTTGAGTGTCCATTTGTCTTCCAATATTTTTTGAAGCATTTGAGCCGGCGTGGCATTTTTGAGACCTATTTTCGTTTGGTCGTCAAACAAATCTAACTCTTCAAGCTTGAGCCACAGTTCATCATCTTGATCTATTTTCATATACTGACGCAATTTGAGTTCGACCGAATCCGAAGGGCTAAAGGGTAAAAAAGCATTGACAAAATCACGTTTGGTCATATGTTCCGAATCGTCTATCACATAGGAGTCATCTGTCATGCCGAGTTGCACAAAAATATTCCAAGCCCGAGCAAAGCCGACACGTCTGATAGTGCCACGATACAAGGTGTTAACATGATTCAGGTCATAAACAGATTGGTATTTTAAAGAATCGCGATTGGGGTATGCTTCAAAACGGCCATAACCGTCTATGTCTAGAAATTCGGTGCGTCTGAATAATTTTTGATAAGGAATATATTTGTATTTACCGGCATGTAAAAATTTAGCGACACCACCTTGTCCGGCCACAACAACATTCCGGGGATTCCAAGTAAATTTGTAATGCCATAAATTATCATCACTCTCCGGCGCAACTAAACCACCGGTAAAAGATTCAAATAAAATCATTTCGCCACCGGTATGTTTGATTTGGTCAATGATACGCATGGCACTCATATGGTCAATGCCGGGGTCTAAGCCGATTTCATTCATAAAAACCAAATTTTTGGCGACTACTTGTTCATTCAAAGCTTTGAGCTCATCACTGATATATGATGCCGTTACCATATGTTTACCATATTTAACAGCATCAAGTGCCACTTGCAAGTGAAAACGAGCCGGTAACATAGAGATGACCAAATCAGTGTTTTTAACAAGTTCACCTCTGATGACATCATCAAAAATATTGAGTGTTTTTAAGGTGAAATGAGGGTCATTGGCCACAATTTTTTGGGCTAATGACAAATCTTTGTCAACTATGGTAACTTGCAAATCTTCGACAGGAGCTTTGTCTTTGAGATAAGCCATTAAAGAGGAAGTGGACTTGCCGGCACCTATTAATAATATCTTTTTCATATTTAATTTTTTGATTGAAATAAATGATTGTAAATCGGTTTCAAAAGTAAACAATAAAAACCAATATTTTTTTATTCAAAATCTTTTTTAAAACCGGGTTTAATGATTTTTGTTAGTTTTAGGACTTCTTTAATTAATTTTTGTTTTAACTTTACCTACTAAAAAAATATAAAACCTATGAATAATCGCAAGAAAATTGACCATTTCATCAAGAAATATCGCAAGACGATTGAAAATAATCCCCGGCGATCTCATATGATTAAAGCTGCTGTAAAAAACCAAGAAGTTCTGGTATCGGAAAATGGTGCTTTAGCGACTTGGACACCTAAAGAATCTACAGGACGCAGCCCTAAAGACACCGTTATTGTCAAACGAAAAAGTAATGCCAAACATATTGATTGGAGTTCTCCTAATAACTTGCCCATTGATGAGAACACCTTTAATATGCTGGTTGAAGATGCTTTGGATTATTTATCCCAATCTCCAAATTTATACCAAACCGATCGGGTTATAGGAGCTGATGTTAATTATGCTTTGCCGGTTAAAACTCTGACGACACATGCTTCTGCCGCTTTGTTTACCGATAATATGTTTAGGCCGGTGCCCAAACACATTAGCCAAAGTATTTTTGGGGATAAAGAATTCCTATTGCTTCATGTGCCTTATCATAAATTGAAGTCCAAGAAATATAAGGGATTGTTGCGCAAACTCAGCAATGCAGAGATTGATGCCAATGTGCCTGCTGAAGATGATATTCAAAGTGAAACGACCAATATGGCGGTTGCTACGGATTTTGATAACCGAATTGGCGTTATTATTGGCTCGGCTTATATGGGCAGCATGAAAAAAATGTTATTTACAACAATGAATTATCTTTTGCCGTTTCATAAAGTGTTGCCGTTGCATTGTTCGGCCAATGAAGGAAAAAAAGGCGATGCCGCCTTATTATTGGGATTATCGGGAACCGGAAAAACCACCCTTTCGGCAGATCCCAAGCGCAAACTTTTAGGTGATGATGAGCACGGCTGGAGTGACAAGGGCATCGCTAATTTTGAAAATGGTTGCTATGCCAAAATGATTGATATTACAGCCAAAAGCGAACCCGATATTTATCACGCTGTAATGCACAAAGATAAATATACCCAACATGGTTCAATTGTTGAAAATGCTATGATTTATCCCAATCGTAAGTTTGATTTTTTCGATACGCGTTTAACACCAAATTCTCGGGCTTCGTATCCCTTAAAATATCTGAGAAACATCAAAAAATCATCAAAATCCGGACATCCGAGCACTATTCTGTTCTTAACGGCTGATGCTTACGGGGTGTTGCCGCCTATTTCAAAACTGAATCCCAATCAGGCCATGTTATGGTTTTTGATGGGTTATACGTCCAAGTTAGCCGGAACGGAAACCGGCGTAACCGAACCGCAAGCTACCTTTTCGCGCTTTTTCGGACAACCGTTTATGCCACTCAATCCGGATATTTATGCCGATATGCTCGGTAAGAAAATGAAAAAACACCAAACCGATGTTTATTTGATTAACACCGGTTGGACCGGTGGTTCTTATGGGGTTGGCAAACGGATGAAATTGTCTTATACGCGAAAAATGGTTGAGGCTGCCCTGGAAGGTAAACTCAAAAATGTATCGTATGTTTATGATAAATTATTTCATTTGAATATACCCAAGGCAGTTCCCGGTGTGCCGGCAGCGATTTTACTACCCAAAAACACTTGGGCTGATCCAAAAGCTTATGACAAAACCGCACAAAAATTAGCGCGGGAATTTGCGGCAGCTTTTGATAAGAATTACGGCGACAAACCTATCAATCCGAAAGTTGTCAAAGAATGTCCGGGAAAATAAGTTTTGAAAAATTAACTTTTTTGATTAATTTTTGATAAAAGCTTTGGTAAATGCCTATGCTTTGCCAAAGTTTTTTTATTTTTAGCAGATTAAAAAATTATTTCAGATGAAAAAACAAGATAATTGTAACTCCAACAAATTTATACCTTCCATTTACGATAACTGTAAAATAGACTTTACCGAACAAAAAATGTTTTTTGGTAAAGGGCGTAATCTGCAACGTTATGACGTGCAGAAATATCCCTTTTACGAAGATTTATCTCAAAAAATGTTAAGTTTCTTCTGGCGTCCTGAAGAGATTTCGCTGATTAAAGATGTCAATGATTTTGCAGAATTGTCACCACACGAAAAATTTATTTTTACCGAAAATCTCAAATATCAAATCTTATTGGACAGTGTGCAGGGGCGCTCTCCGTTTTTAACCTTCGGACAAGCGGTTACTTTGCCTGAAGTGGAAGAAGCTATTATTATTTGGGATTTTTTTGAAACCATACATTCCATGTCCTATTCTTATATCATCAAAAATGTTTACGCTGATCCCACTAAGATTTTTGATGAGATTATGGATAACAAAATGATTGAAGAACGGGCCGGAGCGGTCACGCAATATTATAATGATTTTTATCGAAATATCATTAAATATCAAGCACAAGAAATGGGGATGACCGCCGAAGAACCTATTACAATGGAGCAACTCAAAAAGGATTTATATTTGGCTTTGGTCTCGGTTAATATTTTGGAAGGCGTTCGTTTTTATGTGTCTTTTGCTTGCGCTTTTAGTTTTGCAGAAAACAAAAAAATGGAAGGCAATGCCAAGATTATCAAGTTTATAGCCCGTGACGAAAATGAACACCTTAAAATGACACAACGCATCATTCGAGATTTGCGTACCCATAAAGATGAAGGGTTTTCAGAAGTCATTCGCAGTTTAGACCAAGAAGTTTACCAACTTTATAAAGATGCTGCCGAACAAGAAATGCGCTGGGCCGAGCATTTGTTTAAAGACGGTTCTATCATCGGGCTCAATGATAAACTCTTGATTCAATATATGAAATGGTTGACTAACAACCGTTTACAAGCCATTGGTCTTAAGCCTATTTATGAAGAAACTAAAAATCCTTTGAGTTGGATGAACCATTGGTTGCGCAATGACGCTGTGGAAGTTTTGCCCCAAGAAACGGAAATCACTTCTTATGTTGTAGGCGGTATTGATATGGAAGTCAATGATGACGATTTTGAGATTTGAGGCGATGAATGGACTGTTTTTAAGAGTTTTGCACTTTAAATAAATTGCTAAATAAAACATATTACGAGAAAGGATTAAATATAAATGCTTGATAATTAACGCTCAAAATATTGACTTTAATTCAATTCTAAAAAGAAAATATAGACATCTGTTTATGAAAACAATCATTATTTTACTATTTATAATTCCGTTTAACCTTTCGGCTCACACCTATTATGTTGCAACCAATGGTAATGATAACAATCCGGGAACGGAAACACAGGCTTGGGCAAGTCTGCAAAAGGCGGCTTCAACATTAATGGCAGGAGATACCGTCTATATAAAAGCAGGCACCTATCATGAGAGAGTTATTGTTCAAAACTCAGGAACATTGAACCATGATATTGTTTTTTCAAATTATCAAAATGATGTGGTTACAGTCGATGGTAGCGGCATTTCTTGGGGGGGTAGTTGGAACGGTTTATTTGATATTTCCGACAAGCATTTTATCAATATTTCCGGTATAAATGTTAAGAATGCCGATTATGGTGGTTTTTGGATTGAAAATTCCGATCATATCAGTATTGAAAATTGTTATACTTACAATACGGTTTCTTCCGGAATTGGGGTTTGGAACAGTAGTTACATCAATATCAATAACAACGAAATTGAATTGGCTTGTAATGATGGCGTGCAAGAATGTATCACGATCTCAAATACATCCTACAGTACCATTAGCCACAACAATGTTCACGATAACGGGTCGGGCGCAAATGGAGGAGAAGGTATTGATGTTAAACAAGGTTCTCACGATGTCAATGTATTTAAAAATAAGGTTCATCATCTTAACGAACGCATAGGAATTTATGCAGATGCCTGGGATACGCATACCTATAATATTAATATTTACCAAAATATTGTACACGATTGTGGCAATAACGGCATGGTAGTTCAAACGGAAATGGGCGGCACTATTGAACATGTCTCTTTTTATGATAACATTGTTTACCGTAACAAATGGGACGGTATAGCTGT
>WGDF01000393.1 GCA_015493405.1 Flavobacteriaceae bacterium | reverse complement strand
TGGAACTGGTCAAAGCCGAATAGAACAATTTTTTATAATTTTTTAAAAGCTGCCTTTACAGGTGGCTTTTTTTTGGAATAAACTTTCTTTCTGAACTAACAAGAAACAATTGGTTTTTAAATCGAAAATTGTATATTTGAAACCGTTAATAAAAATAAGAAAATAGTGGAAACATATCATATAATTGACGATAAATTTCTAAGTCTTAACGATTTATGGAAAATTTTTTCTCAAAATGAAAAACTGAAACTTTCTGAGGAAAGCATACAAAAAATTATAAAAGCCCGTCAATTCCTAGACCGTAAAATCAAATCATCAGAACGGCCCTTGTATGGGATTAATACCGGCTTTGGGGCTTTGCATAATATTAAAATAGACGATAGTCAAATTAATCGCTTACAAGAGAATTTGGTCAAAAGCCATGCATGTGGTATTGGTGAGCCGGTGCCTCAAGAAATCATTAAGTTGATGTTGCTCCTCAAAATTTTGTCTTTATCCAAAGGCCATTCGGGCGTGCAACTCCAAACCGTTCAACTGTTAATTAAATTTTATAATCACGATATATTTCCGGTGGTTTACCGACAAGGTTCATTGGGAGCATCGGGCGATTTGGTGCCGCTGGCACATTTAGCACTCCCGCTTATGGGCAAAGGTGAAGTGCATTACCAAGACAAAATTTATACCGGTAAAGAGATCTTAAAAATATTTAATTGGCAAGCGGTTACTTTACAAGCTAAGGAAGGCTTGGCTTTGTTAAACGGTACGCAGTTTATGTCTGCCTATGGCGTTTATAATCTGTTCAAAACTAAAAAGTTATTATATTTTGCCGATGTGTTGGCCGCTTTATCTTTAGATGCTTTTGATGGTCGTATAGAACCTTTCGATGCTTTGGTTCAAGAAATCAGGCCACATCAAGGGCAAATAGAAACAGCAGCCTTTATTCGTGATATTTTAAAAGATAGCGAACTGATTCATCAACCTAAAAAACATGTGCAAGATCCTTATTCGTTTCGTTGTGTGCCCCAAGTACATGGAGCCAGTAAAGATGCTGTGGTTTATGTAGAACGAACCATCATCAATGAAATCAATGCAGTAACTGACAATCCATTAATTTTTCCCGATGAAGATAAGATTATTTCGGGGGGGAATTTTCACGGGCAACCATTGGCCTTGTCTTTGGATATGTTAGCCATTGCTATGAGTGAAATCGCCGATATTTCGGAACGGCGTACCTACCAACTCATCAGTGGCAAGCGGGGTTTGCCGGCTTTTTTGGTTAACAATCCCGGTCTGAATTCCGGTTTAATGATTCCGCAATATGCCTCTGCAAGCGCCGTCAGTCAAAATAAACAATTATCCACGCCTGCCAGTGTAGATTCCATTGAGTCCAGCAACGGTCAGGAAGACCATGTCAGTATGGGGGCCAATGCAGCTACTAAAGCCTATCGGGTGATTGACAATGTTCAGAAAGTTTTGGCCATAGAATTGCTTACCGCAGCTCAAGCCTTATCATTTAGGAAACTCAAGACAGCGCCTTTTTTACAGACTTTACTCCAAGCTTACCGAGAAGAAGTTCCCTTTATTGAAGAAGACCGGATTTTACAAAAAGATATTGCCCGATCCATTGCTTTTATAGAACATCTTTATTTGGAAGATATCAGTTAAAAGTACGACATCAATTCAACAAAAAATCTTACATTTGCCCCTATAAATTTAACTATTTTGGAAACAAAAACCTCTCAAAAAACCCTAATAGACGGCTCAAAACTAATGATTGAAGCATTGGTACAAGCCGGAGCCGACACTTTTGTCGCTTACCCTATTACCCCATCCAATTGGATGTATAAATACGGTAAAGAACGTTTTCCGCAATTTTATGCGGCGCCCGATGAAATTACAACTTTTCAATGGATGGCAGGTATGTCAGCTGCCGGAAGAATGCCGGCGACATCCAGTGCTTTCCCCGGTATTGCTTTAATGGTTGAAAGCATCAATATGGCTTATGCTATGGAATTGCCTTTGGTCATCATCATAACGCAACGATTGGGGCCCAGTACGGGCTCGGCAACTACCGGAGCACAAGGCGATTTAGCTATTTTAAAAGGTATTATTTCAGGCGGTTATCCCGTGCCGGTATTTTCACCATCCAATTTTGAAGATGCTTGGGAATTATCGGCTAAAGCTGTAGAAACCGCTGTAAAATTTCGTACGCCTGTATTTTTATTGACGTCCAAAGAAATGGTCATGTATCAAAAATCATTTGATTTGTCCAAACTTAAACCCATTGGTAAAGTCGAAAGGCCGGAACCTGAGATTGAAGGCGAATATTTGCCTTATAAAGCAGACCAATCTTTAGTGCCGCCGTTTTTACCGCTGGGCAATGATGAACATTTGGTGCGCATCACAGCTTCTACGCATGATGAAGGCGCTAATATACGTAAAAATGATCCGGAAGCATTGGCCAATTCACGCCGTTTACATGATAAATTTATCAATCGTATTGATGAGTTCACCTTTTTTGATTTAGATGAACAACCCGACGCAAAAAAACTTATTGTAACATGGGGCATTACAGCGGATGCGGCGCGCGATGCTTTACAAAGCCTGCGACAACAAGGGGAAAAAGTCGATTTGTTAGTTGTTAAATCTTTATTACCGGTGGCACCTGTCATTTATGACATCATTGATCGTTATGATAAAGTGGTTATGGCCGAAGAAAACTTGACCGGTCAATATAAAGAAATCTTGTTTGGAAATCGGCCGGTGAAACAAATCAAACAAGTCAATAAAATGGGAAATATGATACACCCGCAAGAAATCATTGACGCCGTATTGTAACGGCCAAAAATTTTGAAAGATGACAAAAAATCCAAAAAATACCTATTTAACCGATAAAAAATTTCCGTTTTGTCCCGGCTGTGGACATGGGATTTCCATTAATGCCTTAAACAAAGCTTTGCAAGAACTCAATTACGGCCCCAACGATGTTATAGTAGTCAGTGATATCGGCTGTAGCGGTTTGATTGATCCGCTTTTTGCAACTCATACCATCCATGGTTTGCATGGCCGTTCGCCTGCTTTGGGATTGGGAGTTGCTATGGCTGTGGCACAAAAACAAAATAAGAAAGTTATTGCCTTTATTGGTGATGGTGGCGCAACAATCGGTTTGCAACATATTTTGGAAGCGGCCCGTCGCAATGTCGATATGACGCTTATTGTGCTTAATAATTTACTTTACGGTATGACCGGCGGTCAAATCAGTGGTTTATCGACCCAAAAATTTAAAGAGATTATTGATTTTGAAAAAGATATTCCGCCTTTTGACTTGATTCAGTTAACGCATGCTTCAGGTGCCCGTTTTGCGATTAGAGTAAATGCGCCTAATAAAATCAAAGATACGTTGAAAAAAGCGATTGAAACCGAAGGCTTTTCAATTGTGGAAGCAGCGAGTTTGTGTCCGTCTTATGGCATGAAAAAAATGAATGAATTGATTGAAGTGGTGGCTGATGAAGAAATTTTTGAACACCAACGTCCTGCTACTAAAATAAAAGATAAGGAAACGACTTCTTTAATAGCTCAAACGGCGACTATTCCTCATAAATATAAAGCGGATTTAAAAGAACGCAAAGGTATATTGATTGCAGGTTCTGCCGGCGGAGGGGCACAATCGGTAGCCCGATTTTTAGCTATGGCGGGCATGTATGCCGGATTAGATACCACGATGAAAGGCGAATACCCGATAACCGTCGGTACAGGTTTTTCGGTAGCGGAAGTTATTTTCGACCACCAACCAATCAATTATACCGGACTTGAAAAACCCGATTATTTTATCATTGTAACCGAAGATGGTCTGAATAAGGTCAAAAATAAGTTGCACAAAGATGCCAAAATCTATATTGATGATAAATTGGTTACGGATGAATTAAAAGCCAAATTTCCCGGACTAATTGCTGTGCCGTTTAGCAAAATGGCCAATCGTAAAAGCACGGCTCTGGCAGCTACGACTTATGTTTTAAATAAAGAACAGATTTTGCCGATTGAAGCCTTAAAAGAAGCTGTCAGCACACACCGTTTAAAAGATATATTTATCGATGTGATTGAGAAGGTGGTTGATTTGTCGCAAGTGTCAAGTTGAAATTGAAAAGAGCGGCCTGTGGCTTTAAATAACTAATTAACCCAATATACAAAACCCAAGCCCGGCAAAATATATGCTGGGCTTGGGTTTTATTATGAATGTTTGTGTTTTTTTATGGCAAAGACCTTGTTAGCGATAGGTCTGTTAACTATCTGATAAACAACATTTCCCGATATTTAGTTAAGGGCCAAATTTCATCATCAATCATCATTTCCAATTGGTCGGTATACTGTCTGATTTGATCAAATTCCGGTTTGATTTTAGTTGCCAATTTTTCAGCTTTGGTTTCCAAATCATCCTTTTCAAGTTGATTCAAAGCCATACGCAGTTTACGTACCAATTCAGATACTTTAGAGATATTTTCAGATATTTCATTTAAGATACGCAAAGGCTCTTGTGCCAATGTTTTATAAGTTTTAGTATCAATATCTTTCAGCCCTTTTACGACTTTAACCAATTCTTGCTGATATTTAATAGCGGCAGGGATTACATGATTCATTGTCAAATCTGACAATACGCCGGCCTCTATCAAGACTTTCATGGTATATTGTTCGAGCTCCACTTCATATTTAGCCCCGAGTTCTCGTTTGTTAAGCACGCCGGTTGTTTCAAAAAGTGCTTTTACTTTAGTGTCTTTATAGATTTTCAAAGCTTCAGGGGTATTTTTAGTATTGCTTAAACCGCGTTTTACGGCTTCTTTTTCCCAAGCTTTGCTGTACCCGTCTCCCTCAAACAAAATGCGTTCGGATTGTTTAATGTATTCCCGCAAAACATTAAAAATGGCTTCATCTTTTTTAAGATTATCTTTTTCAATGATAATATCCACTTCTTTTTTAAAATCTTGTAATTGTTTGGCTACAATCATATTTAATATGGTCATTGGATTGCCGGTATTGGCAGATGATCCAACGGCTCTAAATTCAAACCGGTTACCTGTAAAGGCAAAAGGTGAAGTGCGGTTCCGGTCGGTATTATCCAATAAAATTTCGGGTATTTTACCCACGACATTCAATTTTAAATCGGTTTTCTCTTGTGGTGATAATTTACCGTTTGAAACATTTTTCAGTTCTTGTAAGGCTTTGGTTAATTGCTCACCGATAAATACAGAGATAATTGCCGGTGGGGCTTCATTAGCGCCCAATCTATGGTCATTGCCTGCGGAAGCAATAGAAGCTCTCAACAAAGCTTCGTTATCATTAACTGCTTTGATTGTGTTGATAAAAAAGACTAAAAATTCAAGATTTTTCATCGGTGTTTTCCCCGGACTTAACAAATTGATGCCAGTATTTGTCATCATCGACCAGTTATTGTGTTTCCCTGATCCGTTGATGCCGGCAAAAGGTTTTTCATGCAGTAAAACTTCAAAATTATGCTTACGGGCAATTTTTTTCATAATATCCATCAAAAGCGAATTGTGGTCAACTGCAAGATTGGCTTCTTCAAAAACCGGCGCCAATTCAAATTGATTGGGGGCGACTTCATTGTGACGGGTTTTAACCGGAATGCCAAGTTTTAAACTCTCAATTTCGAGGTCGCGCATAAATGCCATCACCCGTTCGGAAATAGAGCCGAAGTAATGATCGTCTAGTTGTTGTCCGCGAGCCGGCGCATGTCCGATTAGGGTTCTGCCGGTCATAATTAAATCGGGACGTGATTTATATAAGGCCGCATCAACCAGAAAATACTCTTGCTCCCAACCCAAAGTAGCGATAACCTTGTTGACATCGCGATGGAAATATTTAGAAACGGCAGTAGCGGCTTCATCTAATGCGTTTAAGGACCGTAAAAGTGGTGTTTTTATGTCAAGTGCTTCGCCGGTATAGGATACAAAAACCGTTGGAATACAAAGGGTTGTGCCGTAAATAAAGGCTGGTGATGACGGATCCCAAGCCGTATAGCCGCGGGCTTCGAATGTATTACGAATGCCGCCGTTGGGAAAACTGGAGGCGTCCGGTTCTTGTTGGACTAATTGACTGCCACTGAATTTCTCTAGAAAACTGCCGTCAGGGTTGAGCTCAAAAAAAGAATCATGTTTCTCGGCAGTCGCGCCGGTCAAAGGTTGGAACCAGTGGGTGTAATGGGTTGCGCCGTTTTCTATAGCCCAATTTTTCATTCCTGCAGCAATATGTTCGGCAATTTCGCGGTCTATTTTTTTGCCTTTTTCAATGGCTGATAGTACCGTTTTTAAAGCAGTTTTTGATAGATAATTTCGCATCTTTTCTTGATCAAAAACTTTTTTTGCAAAAATTTCCGAACGTTTTGCAATAGAATCTATTTTTAGGGGTTTGCGATTGAAAGTTTGATTTATAGCAGTAAATCTTATCTTTGACATAGGGTTAATTTTAAAAATATCTGCAATATTACAAAATATACCCTTTCAAAACAAGGGTATTTTTGTATTTTTATATTTTTTTCAATGCTAATTAAATCAAAAAAGGGTTTTAGAAACTTCAAAGTGGTTTGTAGCACGGTATAATTTCTTAAATTTGCTTCAAACACCATATTAATTATGTTAAACAATAAATCAGTATTAATCACCGGAGGTACGGGGTCACTAGGTAAGCAATTGGTCAGAAGGATTTATAAAGCTTTTCCTGATGTAAAGCGATTGGTTATTTTTTCGCGCGATGAGCAAAAGCAATTTGTAATGGCGCAAGAATTTCCACATGATACCTACAAAAGTATTCGCTTTTTTATCGGTGACGTGCGCGACAAAGAACGCCTTATTCGTGCTATGGAAGGGATTGATATTGTTATTCATGCTGCTGCGATGAAACACGTGCATTTGGCAGAATACAATCCGATGGAAGCCGTGAAAACCAATATCATAGGCGGTCAAAATGTGATAGATGCTTGTTTGAGCACAGGTGTAAAAAAAGTGGTGGCATTATCGACCGATAAAGCTGCTGCGCCTATTAATTTATACGGTGCGACCAAACTGACTTCGGATAAACTTTTTATTGCCGCGAATAATATTCGGGGAAAAAGAGATGTTAAATTTTCAGTCGTGCGTTACGGCAATGTTATGGGGTCGAACGGCTCGGTGATGCCGTTTTTTTATCAAAAGAAACAAGAAGGTATTTTGCCGATTACCGATAAACAGATGA
>WGDF01000392.1 GCA_015493405.1 Flavobacteriaceae bacterium | reverse complement strand
GCATCAACTCATGCACCAGAATCTTTCCAGTATTTTGAATTAAAGATAATTAAAAAAAATAGACCCTAAACAAAAACTTGAATTTAAACTTTTTTGATATGTTTATGGAGATACATAAAATGAACCCTGATTGCGATTACTTTTCTCTTTTATAAATTTTCGAGAAGAAATTTTATGTAACATTTATTTTATAAAGCCGTCTTTAAAACATAATCAAAAAAAATATGCTATGAAAAGGAATTTGTTTATTCTGATGTTACTCGTTTTTAGTTTAGTGCAAGCACAACAAGATCTATTTGTTTCGGGACAAGTCCTGGATTCTGTTTCCAATAAAGGTTTGGAATCTTGTGCAGTTGGTTTTTACAATACGAAAAATAAGTTGGTAACCGGTACCACGACCGATCACAAAGGGTATTTTGAAATGGCCTTGAAACCGGGAAAATACCTATTGGTTTTAGACTATATCACTTATCAAAAAAAGAAATTACCGGTTTATATCAAACAAAACAACCAATTTTTAGGGACTTTTGTCTTAAAAGCTGATAAAAACATATTAAAATCTGTCGAGATCAAGGCTCGGAACAAAGCCTTTAAAATTGATAAAGACATCTATATTGTATCGCGAAAAATGAAAGTAGCTGCTGCCAACACCAATGATGTTTTGGACAAAATACAAGGGGTTACCTATGATCGTTATAACAATCAAATTAAGGTAGATGGTGAAACCAATATCAAAATTTTGGTCGATGGATTGGAAAAAGATCCGGAGTATATTCAAAATCTCAATCCTGAACGTTTAAAGAAGATAGAAATTATGCGTGATCCTGCGGGCAAATACGCCTTAGATGGCTATACAGCTGTGATTAATGTCATTTTGAAAAAGAATTACACCGGTACGGAACTCAATCTGTCTAACCAATCGGTTTTTGATGCAGATGCTCCTAATCATGCCTATATTATGCCTATGAGCAATTCATCTATCGGCTATACTTATACTTATAATAAACTCAATCTTTATACCAAATATGGTTTATATTCCAATAGTTTTAATTTTCCGACGACCACCATATATCATTATCAGGATGGCCATATCGTAGACAAACAAGCCGGAACAGCTAATAATATGTTTAAAGATGCCTTGTCAGACCGCTTGACCTTTGGAGTTGATTATTATTTGAATCCGAGACATACTTTGAGTTTTGAATCGGGACTTAAAAATTTGTTTTACCGAAAAAATAAAACCAAACTGAATTACAGGGTTAAAGAGACCTTTCCATCAGCCCCTTCATTTCAATATGATTTGACCGATTTATCCGATTCAAAAGACCGTTCCAATTACCAATCTATATTTTATATCGGCAAATTTAATGCTAAAAATGAACTGCGATTGGATGCCACTTTATCCTATTATCAAAATCAGGGGGACAATCAATTTTTCACCAATCAAATTTTAGATCGACAAGAATATTTGTCGGATCAAAAACGAGCTTTTAGATTGAATGCCGATTATACGCATCAGCTCAATGACCGAAGTTCGTTAGAGTTTGGTTACGGATTTTATCATCAAAAAAATCAGAATGTCTTACGCTCGGAATTTAACCACCAAGAACAGCAACAAAACTTTGAATTACGCGATACGCGCCATAAAGCTTTTACCTATTATGCTTACAAATTAAATAAAAATTGGTCTGTCAAAGCCGGTTTGGCCGGTGAAATGAGTTTGCCGAAAGTCTTTGGGCAACAAACCCGTTATTTTATCTATCAACCTTACTTGGATATCAAACACAAATTGTCAAAAAAGATGGCTTTAAAATTCAAATACCGCACCGAAAGCGATTACCCGGGTTTGTCACAAGCCAATCCGAATACGGTTTATATAGACCCTCAGACCGTTCAAAAAGGTAATCCGAATTTGGCGCCGGCAGTTACCCATCAATTGGCTTTACGCATCAATTTCTTTGGGGGCGCTCTTTTCGCTGAACCCTATTATCATTTTTCAAATAGTTATATCGGACAAGTGGCCCGTTTACGCCAAGATGGTATCATTGAACAAACTTATGAGAATATTGGACATTATAAACATTATGGTATCAAAGGAAATGTGGCAGTCCCTTTTAGTAAAAAACTGTTTTGGCAAACTAATTTTAATATTTATCACAGTAGTATCAAATACCAAAATAACGCCAATGCTTTTAATGACTACAGTTTGGAGAGCAATCTGGTTTATGTCAATCGGGCCAAAGGTTTGACTTCCGGTTTTATTTACCAAAGGGGTATGAATAAATATATTACTGCACAAGGTTATCATAAATGGAATAATGATTTTCTCGGTTTTTTATTGCAAAAATCCTTTATGAAACGTAAATTGAATTTGATGTTACTCTATATGTTGCCGATTGATTTTGGGGTGGATTATGTCCAAGAAGAATATACCAAAAGTTTACAATATGAAAGCCTGACACAACACGACATACATTTATTA
>WGDF01000391.1 GCA_015493405.1 Flavobacteriaceae bacterium | reverse complement strand
TGACCAGCATTTTCGATGAAAATGGTAAAAATATCCCTGTAACAGTGATATTGGCTGGTCCGAATTATGTTACCCAAGTCAGAACCAAAGAAGTTGACGGGTACGATGCTGTGCAGCTTGGTTTCGATGACAAAAAAGAGAAAAACACCCCAAAAGCCTTGAAAGGGCATTTTGAAAAAGCCGGTGTCTCTCCTAAAAAACGTGTCGTTGAATTCCAGGATTTTGAGAAAGAAGTAAAATTAGGAGATGAAATCGCAGTCGGCGATATTTTTGCCGAAGGTGAATTTGTTGATGTTTCCGGAATTTCCAAAGGAAAAGGTTTCCAAGGTGTCGTCAGAAGACACGGATTTAAAGGGGTCGGCCAAGCGACTCACGGACAACACAACAGATTAAGAGCCCCGGGTTCTATTGGTGCATCATCTGATCCTTCCAGAGTTTTTAAAGGAATGCGTATGGCAGGTCATATGGGTAGTGAGAAAGTTACTGTTCAAAACCTGAAAGTCATGAAAGTAATTCCTGAAAAAAATCTTTTAATCGTAAAAGGGAGTGTTCCCGGACATAAAAATACTTATTTAATAATTAAGAAATGATGGAATTGAAAGTATACGATATAAAAGGCAAAGATACAGGAAGAACCATAAAACTTTCTGAAGAAATATTTGGTATTGAGCCTAATGATCATGCTATTTATTTGGCGGTTAAACAATATATGGCCAATAGAAGACAAGGTACTCATAAAGCCAAAGAGCGGGGCGAAGTAAAAGGTAGTACCCGTAAAATCAAAAGACAAAAAGGAACAGGAACTGCCAGAGCAGGTGCCATTAGAAACCCCTTATTCAAAGGTGGTGGCCGTGTTTTTGGCCCACGTCCCAGAAGTTATGCTTTTAAACTGAACAAAAAAGTTAAAAGGTTAGCGCGTAAATCGGCTTTGGCAACGATGCTTAAAAATGAACAAATTATGGTGGTGGAAGCATTTGATTTTGATACGCCCAAAACCAAGAATTTTGTTGATGTATTGAAATCCTTGAAGTTAGATGATAAAAAGTCCACATTTGTGTTTGTAAATCCAAATAAAAATGTATATTTGTCATCACGCAATTTACCGAAATCGAAAGTTATAAATGGCTTAGACTTAAACACTTACGCCATTTTAAATGCCGGAAAATTGGTGTTTACCGAGGATGCAATTCCCGAAATTGAAGCTAAATTTTAAATGAAGCGTGTTATGAGTATTATAAAGAAACCAATTTTAACAGAAAAAATGATGAGCGAGACGGAGCAATTCAATCGCTACGGATTTGTCGTAGATAACGGCGCTAATAAAATTGAGATAAAAAAAGCAGTGGAAGATTTATTCGGGGTTGATGTTTTAGCAGTCAGAACCATGAATTATCCTCCGGAAAGAAAAACACGCTATACCAAAAATGGCGTTGTTACAGGAAAAACAAATGCTTATAAAAAAGCAATTGTGCAAATAGCAGAAGGTCAAAGTATAGATTTCTATAACAATATCTAAGAAAATGGCAGTAAGAAAATTAAAACCGATCACTCCCGGACAACGCTTTAGAGTCGTTAATCAGTTTGATGAAGTGACGACCAATAAGCCGGAAAAGAGCCTTTTGGCATCGAAGAAAAAGTCCGGAGGTAGAAATAAGAAAGGAAGAATTACCGCACCGCACAGAGGTGGGGGACATAAACAAAAATACAGAGTAATTGATTTCAAAAGAAATAAAGTTGGCGTTCCTGCAACGGTTAAAACCATTGAATACGATCCTAACCGGTCAGCATTCATTGCTTTAGTCGTATATGCTGATGGAGAAAAACGTTACATTATTGCCCCTAACGGATTGCAAGTTGGTCAGACACTTATGTCAGGCGAAACAGCCACCCCGGATACCGGTAATGCTTTACCGTTAAAATCTATTCCTTTAGGAACAATTATACATAATATTGAATTGAAACCCGGTCAAGGTGGCTTAATTGCCCGCAGTGCCGGTACCTTTGCACAATTAATGGCCAGAGACGGAAAATATGCTACCATCAAGTTGCCTTCAGGTGAAACCAGATTGGTTTTAGTTGAAGCCTTTGCAACCGTTGGTGTCGTTTCTAATTCAGACCATCAATTGGAAGTTTCCGGTAAAGCCGGACGCAGCAGATGGAAAGGTCGCAGACCTAGAACCAGACCGGTGGTAATGAACCCCGTCGATCACCCTATGGGTGGTGGTGAAGGCCGTGCTTCCGGAGGACATCCCAGATCTAAAAACGGTATACCTGCTAAAGGATTCCGAACCAGATCTAAAAAGAAATATAGTAACAAGTACATAATTGAACGTAGAAAGAAATAAGATATGGCTAGATCGTTAAAAAAAGGACCTTATGTTCATTATAAATTAGAAAAAAAGATTCTTGCCAATCAAGAATCCGGAAAGAAAACAGTTGTTAAAACTTGGTCAAGAGCATCAATGATTACACCTGACTTTGTTGGACATACCATTGCCGTTCATAACGGCCGTCAATTTATACCGGTATATATTACAGAAAATATGGTAGGACATAAACTCGGTGAGTTTTCTCCCACCAGAAGTTTTAGAGGCCATGCCGGTGATAGAAAAAATAAAGGCAAAAAATAGGGATTATGGGAAAAAGAAAACGCTTAATGGCGGAAGCCATCAAAGAAAATAAGAAAAAAGTTGCTTTTGCAAGTTTAAGTAACCATGGTGTTTCTGCTAAAAAAACCAAATTGGTTGTAGATTTAGTCAGAGGTATGGATGTGGTTAAGGCCCTTCCTGTTTTAAAGTTTACAGCAAACAAAAGTGCTGCTGTAATCGAAAAACTTTTATTGAGTGCCATTGCAAATTGGGAAGCTAAAAATCCTGATCGTGACATAGAAGATGCCGGTTTATACATTAAAACAATTACGGTAGATCAAAAAGGCATGCTCAAAAGAATTCAACCTGCTCCTCAAGGAAGAGCACATAGAATCCGTAAAAGATTTAGTAAAATTAACATAGTTTTAGGCGAAAAAAATAGTTAGGAAGTATGGGACAAAAAACAAATCCAATAGGAAACAGATTAGGAATCATCAAAGGATGGGATTCTAATTGGTATGGTGGAAAAAACTATGGTGATAAAATTACTGAAGATCACAAAATAAGACAATATATTAAAGCACGGTTACCAAAAGCTAATATTTCAAAAGTCATTATTGAAAGAACTTTAAAATTAATTACGGTTACAATTACAACTTCGCGCCCCGGTATTATTATCGGTAAGCAAGGTTCAGAGGTCGATAAACTGAAAAGTGAGCTTTCAAAATTGACCGGTAAAAAAGTTCAAATTAATGTTTTTGAAATAAAAAGACCCGAATTAGATGCCAATTTGGTGGCGCAAAATATTGCCCGTCAAATTGAAAATCGTATTTCGTACAGAAGAGCTATTAAACAAGCTATTGCTTCTACAATGAGAATGAATGCCGAAGGTATTAAAGTTCAAATTTCAGGAAGATTAAACGGCGCAGAGATGGCTCGTTCTGAGAGTTATAAAGATGGTAGAATTCCCCTTTCAACTTTTAGAGCAGACATAGATTATGCTTTAGAAGAAGCCCACACCACTTACGGCCGTCTCGGTGTAAAAGTTTGGATTATGAAAGGCG
>WGDF01000390.1 GCA_015493405.1 Flavobacteriaceae bacterium | reverse complement strand
TAAAGACAGTAATTTTTTGGACTTTTTAAATCCCGATAGCTTACAAATTGACAGAAAAGCCCGTTTGGAACCAAATTTGCAAGAGGCTAAACCCGGCGATCGATTCCAATTTACCCGTTTGGGTTATTTTGTTGTTGATTCCGACTCTAAATCTGACAATTTGGTGTTTAACAGAACGGTAACCTTGAGAGATACATGGAAAAAATAAGGCTTGAGTAATTGTAAGTTGTTTTGATGAAGTCCGTTTTAGTGAAGCGTGAAACTGCATAGATTCTTATTTATATGATCGGAAAGAATATCAAGGTATAAATAATAATAAGGCAAAGGATTTTTTTCCAAAATGCAATAATCTAAGAAATTGATCAATGAAATTATAATCTTTAAACTGATGAAACAACGCGTCTATATAGCATTATTTTTGGTATTGATATTGGGTCAATTGCAAGCCCAAATAAGCTTCAATACCAGAGTTTCTAAACATAAATTAGGCACTGATGAACGCTTACGGGTCAGTTTTGCCCTAACTTCTAACGGGGGAAATATCAATCAAAGAAATTTTACACCTCCCGCATTTGATGGCTTTAGAAAGATTATGGGTCCGAGTACATCGCAAGAGTATTCTTATATCAATGGGAGGAGTTCGTCCAGTTTCTCTTATAGTTATATTTTGCAACCTGTAAAAACGGGGGAATTTACGATTGGCCCGGCTCATATTGAAGTAGGGGGCAAAACCTATCAAACGCAACCGGTAACGATTACAGTTGTTAAAGGCCAAACATCCAATAACAATACGCAAGTTTATCCGTCTTATAGCCCCAATACTACCAAAAATAACAATATTACCGTCAAAGGGAAAGCTGATAAGGCGGTTTTAGTAGCCGAGTTGACCAACAATAAGCCTTATGTGAATGAACCGGTCGGATTGGTTTATAAATTATATATTCCGGACAGTTATGGGGTGGTTAATTATAATGAAACGGGCCAGCCACAGTTTAGTGGTTTTTGGGCCCAAGATGTCAATAGAAATATTTCAGGGCCTTTTGGAGGGGAACTAAACGGGAAACCTTATGTGTATTATATTTTACGAAAAAAATTATTATTTCCCCAGCATGCTGGAACGCTTACCCTCAACCCTTTAACCTTACAGATTGATTTGCAAGTGCCTGCTTATCGGAATTTTTTCGGTATGCAAGTGCCTGATTATGAGGTAAAACGGGTACGCTTAACTTCCGGTAAAAAGGTTTTGAAAGTCAAAGATTTACCCAAGAAAGGCCAGCCTATTGATTTTTCGGGCGCTGTAGGTCAATTCAATTTCAAAACACAGATTGACCACAATCAAGTTAATATGGGTGAGCCCGTTCATATTAGCTTACAAGTGCAAGGCACCGGTAATCTTAAGCTTTTTGATTTGCCTAAACTCAAAGCACCGGAGGGTTTGGAAGTTTATGAACCCAAGCATAGCGAAAAAGTGCAAACGACTTTTTCGGGTAATCGCGGTTTGGTCCAAGATGATTATGTTATTGTGCCCAATCAAGCCGGTAAATTTATCATTCCGGGCATTCGTTTTGTTTATTTTAGTCCGAAAACCGGACAATATATAACCCGGACAACAGATGATATTATTTTATTTGTCTCGGGGAAAGGCAATTCTGCAACTTATCAAAACAATGCAGCAGATCACACTTTAAACCAATCAAGTGCCCATGCGGTAGATTTCAGATTTATCAAAGAAAAAGCACATTTTACAAGAAAAACAAAAGCTCATTTCTACAAAAGTAAATTGTTTTACATCTTGATTTTGACTGCTTTCATCTTGGCTTTTGTGGGTTTTGGATATTATAAATATTGGTCCGGCAGAGTTTATGATGCTGTTTTGGAGCAACAAAAAAGAAATAAGAATAGGGCTGCTAAATTTTTAAAAGAAGCCAAAAAATCAATTGGAGAAAAAGAAGCTTTTTATGCCAAATTGGAAAAAGCGTTACACAATTTTCTAAAGGCACAACTTAAAATTGATACAAGCGAGATGTCACGCGATATTATTCGTCAAAAACTGGAAGCTAAAAAAGTGCCGGAAAAAACGATCGCTTTATTGATGGATTTGTTGAATCGATGTGATATGGCCCGTTATGCACCCGCTACCAAAACCAAAATGGCTGAGGATTTTGCTGATGCAGAGGCTCTGATGAATAGTTTTTAAATTTGATTAAAGTCTTAAAAATATTACGATGAAAACAATATGCCTATATATCAGTTTTTTTATGAGTTTGACCCTTGCCGCTCAAAATGCAGAAAGTTTATTTAAACAGGCTAATGAGGCTTATAAAAAGGGCGATTATCAAGCAGCCATTACGGCTTATGAAAAAGCCTTGCAAACCGATAGTATTGCCCCGGAATTGTATTTTAATTTGGGTAATGCTTATTACAAATTGAACCGGATTGCACCTTCTATCTATTACTACGAAAAAGCTTTAAAATTGAATCCGGACGATGAAGATGCACGTTACAATTTACAATTGGCTAACCAAATGAAATTAGACAAAATAGACCACGTACCACAAAATATTTTAGCGCGATTTAAAACCAAAATGAATCGTTTGTTTGCTTATGATACTTGGGCTTGGTTGAGTGTTTTTAGTGCATTTTTAGGCCTTCTGGTTTTCATAATTTTCTTATTTACCAAAAATGCCAATACCAAGCGTATAACTTTTGTAGTGATGTGGTTGAGTTTATTTTTGATGATTTTTACGTGGTATAATGCGGCATTAGGGCAAAAACAATCGGAGGTTAAATATGCAATCATCTTCACTCCAAAGGTTGACTTAATGACAGAGCCCAATTTGACTTCAGATGTCGTTGCCAGCCTCCATGAAGGCGCTAAAGTTCGTCTTTTAAAAGCAGATGGTGATTGGGATTTGGTCAAGTTAGCTGATGGAAAAAAAGCTTGGATACCACAATCCGATATCAAGATCATCAATTGATTTATTTGGCGTGTAAAAAAGGTAATAAAACAGGTTTGAATCCTAAGTTAATATCCGCCGATAGGTAATCAATGTGATATTGGTAGCAGCTTTCTTTGATCTGATTAAAATAAGTAGCAACCGCTTGTTTATAAGCTGTTTTAAGTTGGTCGGGGTAAATATTGAGTTCATTGCCATGCTCAATGTCTACAAATTTGGTCGCTTTGTTTTGAAACTCAAAAGCATACTCGGTTTGATGGTCAAAAACGTGACATAACAACACTTGATGTTTGTTATATTTCAAATGGTGTAAAGCTTCGAACAATTCGTTTCTGTTTTGGCGGACTTCCCACAAATCCGTAAATAAAACAATCAAACTGCGACGGTGAATATTTTCTGCTATTTCATGCAAATACCGGTAAGTTTCCGTTGTTTTTCCGCGTTTCGACGTGTTTAAAATTGTTTCGAGCTGTTGCAAAAGTAAACGATGGTGCTTGGGATTGTTTTTTTCTTGGGCATAAAATTCATAAGTATTTGAATAAACACTCAAGCCAATAGCATCACGTTGCCGTTTTAAGATTTCCATAAGTGCAGCTGCAGCCAAAACCGAAAATTGAATTTTGTTTAAATGATTGATGTCAAATCCGTTGCGCTCGGGATAGTGCATTGAAGAAGAATTGTCAATGATAAAATGAGCTCTGAGATTTGTTTCATCTTCAAACTTTTTGGTATAGAGTTTATCAGTTTTGCCAAATAATTTCCAATCAATAAATTTGGTACTTTCTCCGGGCGCATATATTTTATGCTCCATAAATTCGGCCGAATAACCGTGAAACGGACTTTTGTGTAAGCCGGCTAAAGTTCCTTCGACAACTTGTTTGGCCAGCAATTCCAGATGTGGTAATTGGTAATTATCTTTTTGAAGTTTGATCATATGTAAAACTTAAGAAGCGGTAAAGTTACAGTTTTTCATTTAAGGCGTGTAATTCTTCTAACAATTTGCGATTATTGGATAAACGCGGTACTTTATTTTGTCCGCCTAATTTGTTTTTTAGGCTGAGCCATTGGTAAAAAAGCCCTTGTTGAGCACGATGAATAACGGGTTCGGACATCGTTAAATTCTTATAGCGTTTGGCTGCATAATCTGAATTCAAATCCTGCAAAGTGTGGTCTAAAATTTGTTTAAATCGGGGCCAATTATCCGGTTCTTTTTCAAATTCTATCAGCCATTCGTGCGTTCCTTTTCTATCTTTTTTCATAAAAATGGGAGCTAAAGTATATTCCTTAATTTCAGCTTTGGTTTGGTGTGCGGCTATGGCAATAGCGCGATCGGTATTTTCGATTACGACTTCTTCGCCAAAAGCATTGACAAAATGTTTGGTGCGTCCGGTAATTTTGATGCGATAAGGTTTGACGGAAGTAAACCGGATGGTATCGCCTATGATGTAGCGCCAAAGCCCGGCGTTAGTCGAGATGACCAAGGCGTAATTTTGATTGATTTCGACGTCTTTTAAAGAAATAATGTGTTCAGAATTCAAGCCTTTATAATCTTGCATAGGGATAAATTCATAAAAAATACCATAATTGAGCATTAACAATAAATCATCAGAATCCTTTTGATCTTGTAAGGCAAAAAAGCCTTCGGAAGCATTATATATTTCCATATAATGAAATTTATCATCCGGAAATAATTGATGATAAGCATCTTTATATGGGGTAAAACTAACGCCTCCGTGAAAAAAAACTTCCAATTCGGGCCAGACTTCTAAAACATGTTTTTTTTTCGTTTGTTTCAAGACTTCTTTTAGGAGCATCATCATCCAAGAAGGGACGCCTGCCAATCCGGTTAAGTTGGCCGGCAATGCTTCTTGAATAATCCTATTTAGTTTTTGTTCCCAATCAGTCATCAAAGCGGTTTTTTTCTCGGGAACGGTTACCATATTGGCCCAGAATGGCATGTTTTCTATTAAAATAGCAGACAGGTCGCCGACATCAGCCTCGTAGTGTTTGAAACGCTTTTTACTGCCGCCTAATTTTAGGGTTTTCCCTTGTAATAGTTTCGATTCGGGATAATTATGCAGATAAAAAGCCAAAACATCTCTGGCACCTTGATAGTGATTAAATTCGAGTGCCTCTTGACTGACCGGAATAAATTTGCTTCGGGTCGCTGTTGTGCCGCTGGATTTGGCAAACCATTTAATCTTTCCGGGCCATAAAACATCGGATTTCCCTTGCATCATCGTATCAATATAAGGGAGTAAAGTATTGTAATCGTTTAGGGGAACATCCTCTTGGAATTGGGCTATACTTTCGATTTGGTCAAAATTGTATTGTTGTCCGAATTGGGTATTTCGGGCACTTTCAATCAGTAAACGAAGTTGTTCCTCTTGGGTATTAATCGGATTTTTGACAAACAAACGTAAATCTGATAAGCGTTTGCTAAACCACCATGAAGCAATAGAATTAATCCAACTAATTTGCATAATTATGTGTATATTTAGGCATTCAATTTAATAAAAAAATATGTATTACGAAAGTGTTTTAAAACGAATACCGACCGAATGGGCACAGCCGGTAAATTATTTTTTGGATATGGGGGAGGATTTTATCATTCTAAATAATTTACTTGAAAAGGAAATAAAAATAAGTTTTAAAGCTTATGAATGTTTGAGTTGCGGTCAAGATCTACCGATTTTTGCCCAAGGAATGTGTAAGAAATGTTATTTTGAGAGTCCGCAAGTGGGCGAGTGGGTGATGAAACCTGAATTGAGTCAGGCACATTTGGGTGTTGCGCATCGCGATTTAGCTTATGAGCAAGAAGTACAGTTGCAACCTCATATTGTTTATTTGGCCAAGACCAGCGATATCAAAGTTGGGGTAACGCGAAAATCGCAAGTGCCTTATCGATGGATAGATCAAGGTGCAGATGCTGCTATGGCTATTTTAGAGACCCCGAATCGTTATTTGGCAGGGCAAGCTGAAGTTCTGATTAAACAACATATTACTGATAAAACAGGCTGGCAAAAAATGTTAAAAGGCGTAACGACAGATAAAAAATTGCGGGAAGTCAAAAAGCAAGTTAAATCTTATTTAAATGAAGAATTATTAACGTATTGGTTAGAAAATGATGACATCACTTCCATCGCTTATCCGATTTTAAAACACCCTGAAAAAGTCAAAAGTATAAACTTAAAGAAAACACCGGAATTTTCGGGCAAATTAATGGGTATTAAAGGACAATATTTAATTTTTGAAGACGGTAGGGTTTTTAATGTGCGCAACCATTCGGGTTATGTGGTAGGCTGGTCGTTTTAAAATTTCAATTTGGCTTTAGACCGGTAAATTTCCTTATTAAAAAAATGACCGGTTTTTTGGTTGATAATATCAAAAATCAGATAAATGCTAAAGCGCATTTTTTCAACCGGTATATTTTCTTTTTCATCGACAACATAAAAATTTTTGACTTTACGATAGGCGATTATTTTACCGTCGCGTTTGATTAAGCGGTCAAATTTATTCCAATTGGCATGTGGTTTGTATCCAAAGTATTGAAAAAACTCGGGATTGACTTTTAGTTCTTTTTTGGGATTAAATTTGTGCTCTGAATAAACCTTTTGGGGCAAATAATTCAAATCTTTGATGGTTTCCGAGGGTTCTAAATTGTAATAATCCTTGGTAAAAGAAGTGTTGACATAGATGCCGTTATACCGATCCGGTTCGTTGTAAACAAAAATCAGGGTAAAAGGTTTTCTTTTGAGTTTAACTGTTTGATTATTCAAGGGGATGCTGTCTTTATCTTGTTTGATGTAAACAGCAATAGGAGCTGGCGACGCTTGTGCTAACATCGCCGGAGTGAATAAAATACCAATAATAAACGAAAATAGTAAGCGCATAAAAATCTATTACAGATGTGTAAAAATACAAAAAAATTGAGAATGAAACACTTTATTGAAAAAATATAGATAAATGTTTTTTAACTCCGGCAGATGGGTTTAAATAAGCTATGCTTTTCCACATAAAAACTTGTATATTTGCAATTGTATAAAAATGCTAAAATATGTTTGATAATTTAAGTTCAAAATTAGATAAAGCGCTACACGTATTAAAGGGGCATGGTCGTATTACCGAAGTGAATGTGGCCGAAACCATGAAAGAGGTGCGCAGGGCTTTGCTCGATGCCGATGTCAATTATAAAATAGCCAAGCAATTTACTAATCGAGTTAAAGAAAAAGCCTTAGGCCAAAATGTTTTGACAGCTTTACAACCGGGGCAACTTATGGTCAAAATTGTCAAAGATGAGCTGGCCGACTTGATGGGGGGCAGTTCTGAAGGTTTAAATCTGACCGGTAATCCGACTGTTATTTTGATGTCCGGTTTGCAAGGTTCCGGTAAAACTACCTTTTCGGGTAAATTGGCCAACTGGCTTAAAACAAAGAAAACCAAACAACCATTGTTGGTAGCGGCAGATGTTTACCGTCCTGCAGCTGTTGATCAATTAAAAGTTGTAGGCGAACAAATAGGCGTTGAGGTGTATGCGGAACCAGGGAACAAAAATCCGGTTGGCATTGCTCAAAATGCGATTGCTTATGCAAAACAGCATGACAAAAATGTTGTAATTATTGATACCGCAGGTCGCTTGGCAGTCGATGAAGAAATGATGAACGAAATTGCGGCTATCCATCAGGCCATCAAACCGCAAGAAACTTTGTTTGTGGTTGATGCTATGACCGGACAAGACGCCGTGAATACCGCCAAGGCTTTTAATGACCGGCTTAATTTTGAAGGTGTCATTTTGACCAAACTCGATGGTGATGCTCGTGGTGGTGCGGCACTTTCGATTAAATCTGTGGTTAACAAGCCTATTAAATTTATAGGAACAGGCGAAAAAATGACTGATGTCGATGTGTTCTATCCCGATCGTATGGCCGATCGAATTTTGGGCATGGGCGATGTCGTTTCTTTAGTTGAGCGGGCTCAAGAACAATTTGACGAAGAAGAAGCCCGCAAATTGCAAAAGAAAATTGCAAAAAATCAATTTGGTTTTGATGATTTCTTAAAGCAAATTCAGCAGATTAAAAAAATGGGAAACATTAAGGATTTGATGGGGATGATTCCGGGTATGGGTAAAGCCATGAAGGGTGTTGATATCGACGACGATGCCTTTAAAGGTATTGAATCTATTATTTTTTCAATGACCCCGGCCGAAAGGCGCAACCCTTCTATAATCAATAGCAGTCGCAAAAAGCGTATTGCCAGGGGATCCGGAAGCAGTGTAACTGAAGTCAATCAGTTGCTCAAGCAGTTTAACCAAATGGCCAAAATGATGAAAATGATGCAAGGTGGCAAAGGCAAAGCCATGATGAATATGTTTAAAGGCATGTCCTAACAATCTCAGCTCATTAGAAAAAGAAAATTATGATTTTAATAGATGGCAAACAAACGGCGGCCCACCTTAAAGAAAAAATTCGTTCTGAAGTTGATCAATTTTTACTGAAAGGCTTACGGCCTCCTCATTTAGTTGCTGTTTTAGTAGGAGAAGATCCGGCGAGTTTGGCTTATGTCAAAAGTAAAGAACGGCAGTCTCAGAAAGTAGGGTTTAAATCTACGCTATTACATTATGACGATGATATTTCGGAAGCCGATTTACTAAAAATTATCAACCAATTGAATCGAGATGATGCGGTAGATGGCTATATTGTGCAATTGCCTTTGCCGGCTCATATTGATGCGCAAAAGATTATTATGGCTGTTGATCCTCAAAAAGATGTCGATGGTTTTCATCCCATGAATTTAGGAAAAATGCTGGCAAACCTACCAACTTTTTTACCGGCGACGCCTTATGGTATACTCGAGTTGATCAAACAATATAACTTGCCTACCGAGGGTAAGAATGTATTGATTATTGGCCGCAGTTTAATTGTAGGCAGACCTTTGAGTATTTTATTAAGTCAAAAGCGTCAAGGGGGCAATGCAACAGTAACCGTAGCGCATAGCAAGACTAGGAATCTCAAGGATTTGTGTCTGCAAGCGGATATAATCATTACGGCACTAGGGAAAGCCAATTTCTTAACCGGTGATATGGTTAAAGAAGGAGTCATCGTTATAGATGCCGGAATTAATGAAATAGCAGCCCCTGAAAAGAAACGGGGCTATAAATTAGTAGGTGATGTTGATTTTGAAAGCATCAGCCGAAAAGCTTCCTACCTGACACCTGTGCCTGGCGGTGTCGGCCCTATGACCATAGCTATGTTACTGCAAAATACCTTGAAAGCTTATAAGCAAAGGCTTTGATTTAGCGCTTTATTTTATGGTATAACAACATACCGCTAAGGCCGCCAATTGTATTAGCCAGAGCATCTAACACTTCTCCAGAACGGCTGGGAATAAAAAATTCTTGTAAAAATTCGATTCCGATACCCCATAAAATAACGGCGCATATAAAAAGAAATCGTTTATGCCACAATTTGGGGTATGCTAAAAGCCAGAAAACAGTTAAAAGAAAGTAGAGAAAAAAATGAACGATTTTATCGGCATACGAAAATGAAGGTAAGTCAATACCTTCCATCGGCGTCAAACTAATAGCCGTCAGCCATAGCGTATAACTGACGGCCAGTATTTTGTATTTATGCTTTGATATATTTTTTATAGGCTTCTGCATCTAAGAGTTCTGAAGTATCACCCGGATTTTTAATTTTGATAATCCAGCCTTTACCATAAGGATCTTTATTGATTAATTCGGGTTCTTCTTCCAAAGCTTCATTGAGTTCCAAGACTTCGCCTTTAACCGGCATAAATAAATCGGAAACTGTTTTTACAGCTTCAACGGTACCGAATACTTCATCTTGATCCAGTTCTTCGCCTTCGGTATCCACTTCGACATAAACGATGTCACCCAATTCTCTTTGAGCAAAATCAGTAATACCTACAGTAGCAGTATCGCCATCTAACGAAATCCATTCGTGTTCTTTAGTATATTTCAAATTTTCGGGAATAGTCATTGTATTAGATTTTTTATTATTGACAAAAGTAGCAATATTTCAGTATTAAAAAAATAATTTTTGTTTTAATATTTGCTAATTTCCAAAGGTATATTTAAGGGTTAAACCGCCCCGTATATTGGTAAATGGATAAGAGGTCGAAATGGCATATTCAGAATAGGAATGGTTATAAAAAAGAATTGCCGAGAGTGATTTTGTCAAGGCATAATCGGCTGTAAATTTTAGATTATACATCGTCTGTCCGGCTGTAATTTGATTGTTTTGATCGGACAAACTTCTCAAGACCGTCAAATTTTTTCGGATGGAAGCATTTATTTTAAGGATTAAATCACTGGTAAATTCAATCCGCCGGCCTGCTAATCTCAAAGGTAAAGTAATGTCTTTAAGGCGATAGCCCAAACCGACCACGTATTCTTTTCCGGAAACTTCAGATAAGGTGTAATTATTCAGGTTCAAAGATAAACTTCTGTCTTGTTTTAAGGCGAAATCTAATTTTAAGGAGTTCTGCAATTCCATATTGACTTTAATCAAAGGGTTGAAAGCTTCGGTTAAGGTAACATTATCCATAACAAACGGGGCATAGTAATTGCCGGAAGCATCTCGGGCATTAGGGTTTTGGTAGGTTTGCAGGTTATTATTAAACTGATTTACCGTATAGTCGGATTGGTAATTATGTTCCAAACTTAAATTTTTAAATATTTTTTTCAACCATTTAATTTTGGTCAATCCTGAGAATTTGATGCGCCAATTCGGAATAGGCAATTGTTTAAAAGGGCCTAAAGCCATATTATTCGGATCGCTGTCGGCATAACCGGAAAGAAAGGCATACATAACGACTTCTGTTTGCAAAGGGCCATAGCCATCAGGGTAGTCGCTTGCCGGAACGGTAACGCCACGTTGTGCAGCCAAGCGTCGAGCAATAGCTAAGCGATTGTTTTGCATACGTTCAAAAGCCGGACTGTTTGACAAAGAAATTTTTTCAAAAGCAGTTTTGGCTAAAATAGTTGAAACGGAAAAATTACCCATAGTTGTCGGAACGAGCGGATGATAAGTATTGCCAACCGCATTAAATTGTTCACTCAGGTTTTCCATATATGTTTTTTGTCCTTTAAAGGTAATGGACAATATTTTAGCCGGTTTTATGGTGCCTTGATAGGTTAATTCTTCAGAAAACGTCTCGATATAAGGTTTATTAAAATCAGGATATTGGGTCAGCCAGCCGCGTTTGGCAGCTTCATAGCGTATATTGTCATCATTCCAGCCTAAGGCAAAAGGAACAGAAGGTTGCAGGGTTCCTAAGAAGCCGACACTCTGCATATAGCCCGGTAACATCATGCCGTTATTTTGCCTGTAATTAACCTTTAGACTTTGAAATCCGGTTAAAATGCCGAGCAGGGTTCCTAAAAATTTATTTTGTCCCGGACCTTGTGCTAAAGCTTTTTTCTTGTTTTTCTCTTTTTGTTGTTCGGGTGTTTTTTTAGTTTCATCTTTGGTTTTAGCTTGCTTTAATTTCGGTTTCTTTTTGGCTTTTCTTTTCTTTGGACGGCCTTTTCCCATCAAGCGTTTTTGTAACTTGGTCAGCCCTAATTCACGGTATAATTTTCGCATATCAATATTGGTATTTAACTGATGCGAATTGGAATTTTGTAAATCGTTTCCCAAATTATATCCATTGACATCAGCTAAGGCTTCTGAACTTTTTTGCCATTGATAGGTACCGTTATAAACATAGGTTACATTTAAAAAGCTCAACAAAGGGATTTTTTTTAGGGGCAAATTATAAGAAACATTGATATTTTGGGTATGCGTCAGTGGTTCACCAATGTTGAAAAAATCAGACCAAATCGTATTGTTAAAATCAGTACTGCCATCTGATAAAAGGTAATTTTTAACCGCTCGATTATGGGTAATGCCAAAAGAAGTTTGGATAGACTTGGTAGGATTGTAATTAACCGTATAGCCCCAATCGAAAGTATAATCACGATTTTGCAAAGGGGGAATCGCTAAACCGTAATCTTCAATTTCTCTAAAATGAAGATTGTTAAAACGCCGGTTGATATTACTGGTTACCGTAAGGCTGGAGGGCATAATATTAAAATTAAAATCTTTGATAAAGCGCAGATACTTCGATTTTAATTTTTTGGTTTTTTTAAAGGGCTTGAATGCCAGTTCCTTAAAATTATAAGCATAATTCATTCCTAATCGGGATGTTTCGTCGCTGTTGGATGCTATTTCGTAGTCAGAATGATACACTTGGTTATAAGCAAAATCAAAGGTAAAATTTTCAATGTCAAAAAAATGCTTCTTATTTTTTTTCTTTTTTGAATTGATGGTTGAAGCCTGGGCGGGCGGTGTTTTGGCTGTTTCCGTGGCATAGCCTTTTTTGACGCCGGCCAGAGTGATACCTCTATGTCTGGTGTAGGCTTGAGCGACTTGTCTGATAGAATCCCGTTGATTGCTATTGGCAATTCTAAGCCGATCTTGAACGGTTATGTCGCGCCATATCGGATCGTATTTCGGGGTGATAAATTCTTCCGAAATGGTATAATTAACGGGCAGCGTAATATGCCATTTTTTGGGTAATAATTGCCCCATATTAATGTTGGTATTAAAATTATAGCGCTTGGTATCTTCCAAATTTCTTTCAAGCGGTCCTTGTTCCAATCCACCAAAACCTTCCGTTGAAATGCCACCGGTAAATGACAGCGTGGCAAAATCGGCTAAATTGGCATCAATACTTGCATTAGAAGCCCAGCCGCCTTTATTTTTCATGTCGGACAAACGCAATTCGTTAAACCAATATTCACCGCAAATATGTTGAGCCGATTTGTTGCGAACCCCCACCATAATAACTTTAATATCGCCAAAATTCGGATTTCCTTTTATGCCGATAATCAAGGGATTGGGTTTGCCGGCGGCTTCCGGGTCCAGGTCACTTTCCGAAAAATAAGTTGGCAGATTACTGGTGTTAATCGTATGATTTTTAATCATTTCAAGCTTAATCTTGTTGAGGAGATCCAATTTTAAATCGATCCGATTTTCGACCGGCCAAATTTGTTCGGGATCACTGGTGCCAAAAGGCGTTACTTTTAAAGGAATTTGTACTTCATAAAAATTATCAGTCACATCAGAACCAAATCTTATAAAACCGACGGCTTCATCATCTTGCAAAGGGGTTTGGCCTTCCATACTTTCGGCATGAATAAACATTTCCAAACGCTTGTATTGGCGCATGTCAACACTATTGTATTTATAGACGCCACGGCCATCTTTAGGTTCCAAATTACAGACTTTTAAGGATAAAGATTGCTCATTTTGTTTGAGTTGAGAATTTTGTTGGTATATTTCTTCTCTTTGAATACCGGGAGGCAGAACATAAGGAATGGGTTGTCGGGTGGCATTGTCTTGAATACTGACCGCAGCGGTTTCAACAGTCGTATTGTCATCATCGGGATTGGGATCAGTTGGTTGTAGCGTGAGCTGGTATTTTTTCCAATCGGCACGGACCAAATTTAAAGAGGCAAAGCGAAGGGTCAATTGGTCATCTGTAAAACCGGTCAAATACATTCGCATGAATTTGATAGAACGAAAATCGGAAATATTACCTTGTTTACTGGTATATTCGTGAATCGGAATTTTAAATTGTATCCAGCGTGAGGTTTGTTGGTTCCCATTGGGTAAGGTAACAGTAGTTTCTTTAATATCGGAAACATAGGGATCATTGACGGTTAATCCCGGTTTGATGTCAAGGGCATATTCATAGTAACTTTCAATGGTGTTCATAGATTGGTCTCGATCGATATCTTCAACATCCGGAAAAGTATTGTTGCCGGTTACACCGTTATTGGTATTATTGTTAGCAGCATCAATAGGTGTATTGCCTTCGGTGCCATTAAAATTTTTGTAACGTTTCACAATATCGCCGGAGACATTGAGGTAATTTTTATAATCATCTGCTGAAGGGTCGTCTTGGAAACGACTGCGCAAATTTTGGGGTAAACTGTTCAAATAATTGGCAAAAAAACTTTGTTCACGTGCATCGGATAAACCGTCAAAACCAACATCTTGGTTGGGGCGTTCATCCGGATCATTGGAAAAAGCATAGACGATAGATTGGTGGGTAGGGACCCGCGCCAAATTGGTCATAATAACATTGTTGTCACTACCATCACCCGGAAGGCCGTTTTCATATTGTTTGCGACCATCATATAAAATATCTTCAGACATATAGCCTAAATCAATATACAATTTACCGCCGCCAGGTGGATTGGGATTGTTATAATAAGGATCCATAACCCACATATCGATATATTCGACATTGGCTTGTTCAAAATCATTGGTTTGCAAATAACGCATAATTCCGGCCCAACGTTGTTGCGGTTGTAATAATTCGCCGGTATTCGGGTCTAAATGTGTATCAAAATTATACGGGCCGCGTTCTCGCGGGAAAAAGCTTAAGTTTAAAGGATTGACGACCGTAGGGTAGCCGGCAGGAATATCTTGATCAAAAATTTCTTTGATACTGATCTGACGGACTTCTTCTTGTGATAAATCGTCTTGGGTAATATCAGTTGGCGGGTTGGTATAAAAGACCGGATCAATGGTATACCAGGCTAATTTAGCACGATTTTTACCGGAATTTAAATTGTCCAGTTGTTGAGATTCTGGAAAACGTGCCGGAACGGAGGCCAAGTGCCAAGCATAATAAGAGCGGAGATCTATAAAATTTTGTGAGGATTCAAAGTCTTCGATATAAGTCGTGCTCCGACCATTGACATCTGATACTTTGGCCAGTCCGGGAAAAAGATAAGCAGCTTCGGCTTTGATGGAAAAATTACTTTCGGCATCCGTTTTGATATTGGGTAATCGGTTGACCAAGCGGGTCAGAAAAGGTACTTTGGTTGCATATTGGCCATTAAAACCAACCAATTTATTATTGAGGGGTTCATAGCCGTAATTGGCTTTCCAGCTTAAAGGTTTTTCCTTAAAAGACATATAAGTGGCGCCTAAAATAAAATCGGGACTGAATTGATGTTCGACATCCAAACCGGTAAAGACTTTGGTAGTTTGTTGGAAAATAGAATTTTGCTCAACTGAAACTTGAATCGGGATATTGGCTTGTGAGATAGATGGATTGATGATGTTAACACGCCCGATTTGATAGTTAACGACATAATCAATACCTTCAACCAAGGTGCGTCCGCCCGCCGTAACGGTAACCGATCCACGGGGAATATTAAAACCGCCTATGGGAATACCACCGCCACCGGCAGTTTTGTAGCGGCCTTTCAGGACAAATTTATTCTTATTGGTAAATTGTTCGGCTTGTGTTTTTGACAATTGGTAGAGTTCTTTATAAACGTAATGTTTCTGGTTTTGATTCCATGTGTTGATGTCATTATAATCTTCATTGCCCAACTTGAGTTTGTCAAATAAATATTTACCGAAAGGTTCAGTTGAGGTAAAGATGACGCGCCCTTCGCGTGCATCAATGGTAATCCCCGGAATAAAATCGAAGAAGCCGTCGCCTTTGGGTTGCGGGTCACCTTGGGCTGTTAGCCGGTCCATATTAAACACATTGAGCAAGATGCGCTGTTGAACATCATTGGGCAGAGGTGTTCCATTGACCGGTTTGATGTAATTTAACGGAGTTGGATTGACATATAATATATTGAGTCGAAAATCATTCGGGTCAATATCGAAAGCATTTAAGGCATAAATGTTTTTCATCATCAAGTCCCAATCGGGTTCTTCAGTACTGACCATATTACTTTTAAGCAACTTGACAATCAAAGTTTGGGGATATACAATACCGTTATCTGAAAATTCACCAACCCTATAAACTTGGCCATTAATGGTATATTCAAAAGCTACGGCCAATACTTCGTCGGCGTTGAGTTTTTGTTTCAAAGTGATATAACCCAATTGCGGATGCAAAGTATATTGGGTTGAATCCAGTTTAACAGTATTTTCCATCGAAACATAATCCGTCCCGTTGGTGACGG
>WGDF01000389.1 GCA_015493405.1 Flavobacteriaceae bacterium | reverse complement strand
GATTGCCAAATTACCGCAAATGAAACCCGGCAAACAAAAAGATAAAGCCGTAGCGGTAACCTATACTTTACCCATTGTTTTTAAAATTGAAGACTAAGACCTGTTAGGTTTCCAAAACTTGATAGGTCTCAAATAAAATAAGTAGATGTAAATCAATTTTAAGACCCAGCAGGTCAGAAAAATAAGGCGACCTGATAGGTTTTCAAAAACCTGATGGTTTAGCGGATTAGATGATAAATAGATGTTAATCAATTTATTAATAGACCTAGCAGGTCAATCTGATAGTTCTGAAAAAAGTAACCAATGAAAAAATACTTTTTACTTGTAATTCTTTTTAGAGCATTATCACTTAATGCCCAAGGTAATTATTTGGAAACACTTAAACATTGGCAAAACCAACCGGATAGCGCTGCCAAATTTCAAATGCTGGGTAAAATTTATGACGATACCGGTTTTGACCGGAAAGCAATTTTCTATTATAAAAAAGCAATTCATCTCAAACCGGAAGTTCGATATATGAATCGCTTGGCAAAAGTGTATGCCCGCTACGGAAAACCTGAAGAAGCAATAAAGATTCGCAAAAAAATCGGTCGGTTAGATAGCACAAATTATCGCAATAGTTATTATTTGGCAAATTTATATGCCAAGACCGGTCAAAGAAATAAGGCTATCAGCATATGGCAAAATTTGGCAACTCTGGATACACTTAATCCAAATTATCCCTATAAAATAGGTATATATAGCCATAATATGAACCGCAAACTCGATGCTTTTCTCGAAGCCTATCACCGCGATTCACAAAGCCTAAATACTTTGTTGATGCTAATTCGAAATTATAAACGGATTAAATTTCAAGACTCGGCTGATTATTATTTGCAAAAAGGCTTGAAATTATATCCTGAAAATCATCAATTGTTACGTCAAAAAGTCATTATGACTTACCGCAAAAAGCATTATCATCAGATGCTTAAAACCCTACAAAAACTAGATAGTCTAAATTACAGCGATGACGTATTTATCAAGAAAAATACCGGCCTAGCTTATTTGCTCCTAAAAAAATATCAAGCGGCTGAAAAAACGCTAAACCAAGCTTTAAATATCAATCGTCAAGAAGCTATTGTTTATTATTATTTGGGAAAGCTTTATTTGGCTACCAACCGACTCTCAAAAGCACGTTTATTTTTACTGAAATCCATTCGGCTAAAACGATCTAAAATTGACCAAGAATACTTTGAACTGGGAATGATAGCTAAAAGTCGGAAACATTATCAAACAGCTTATCAAAATTTCAAAAAAGCTTATCAAAATAATGAAAAGAATGGCGATGCATTGTGGCAAATGGCTTTATTGAACGAAACGGTTTTAAAAAATCCACAAAAGGCGCAAAAATATTACGAAAAATACAGCATTGATTTCAAACAAAAAGATCCGGAAAAAACTACTTTTGCCAAAGCAAAAATAAAAGAATTAAGACAAAAGGAATTTCTAAAACATTAATCAACTTTTAGCTTTAAATTTGCGCCATAATTTTTTCCAAAAATTAGTGTTTTTTTGATCGAAATACTCTCCATAACCATACTTTTGATTATATCCGTATTTTTTAAATGAGTTGATTTTAAAATCATTGTAAATAATAGCCAGATTTTTTATAGTATTTTTCTTATACCTTTCATCTATATCTTTTATAAAAGATTTTAAGGTATAATCTTCACGCACAATAAATACGACCAAATCGGCATATTTCTGTAATTCCAAAGCATCTGATACCAAACCTATTGGAGGTGTATCAATGATGATTTGATCATAATGTTTTGACAGTTCTTCAAATAATTTGGTTGTTTGTCCGGTTAAGATTAATTCGGAAGGATTAGGGGGTATTTTACCGGCTAAAATCAGATCAAGATGTTCAATTTTGGTCGGAACAATTATCTCATCAAAATCTGCCAAACCACTCAAATAATGGGACAAGCCCAAATGCTCGGTATCGGCTGCTTGAAAATATTCCTTAAACTTGGGCTTACGCAAATCAAATTCCAAAACAACCGTTTTCTTATGACTGAAAGCTTGAATAATGGCCAAGTTTGAAGAAACAAAAGTTTTACCTTCGCCCGAAATACTGGAAGTTACAAGGATTGTATTGGCTTTTTTATGATTGGGAAACATAAATCGCAAAGCAGAGCGTAGTGATCTGAATGATTCGGAAACCAAATTATCCGGAAAATTTAAGGTCGGTAAATTGCCCTTTTTATTCCAATGGTAAATTTGACCTAAAATAGGTGTATCTGTTAAGTTTTCTACATCGGATATATCATGGATTTTATTATCCAAAAAGAAAAGACCTGTAACGACTAATGCAGGGAGCAACAATCCGACAACCAGCGCAATTAAGTAATTGATTTTACGATTGGGGGCAACAGGTGCTTGTCCGACGTCCTTGGCCTTGTCAATAATTTTTAAATCGGACACATTAGAAGCTTTAACAATTCCGGCCTCATTGCGTTTTTGAAGCAATGTATTATATATTTCTTGTTTTAAATCATATTTGCGTTTTAAACCGAGTAAAATTTGTTTTTCTTGAGGCAATTTATTGATTTGCCCTTCGATTTTATGTATTTTTTTATTGACCAAAGCCAATTCTTGATTCAAAGTTCCAAGAGCCGAATGGACAGTTTGCAAAAGAGATTGTCTTAAAGATTCTATTTCTAAATCCAGCCGTTTTATAACCGGAGCACCGGCTTGAAAATGGGTTAATTCATTATTTCGTTGAATGGCTAATTGGGTTATTTTACCTACCTTTTCGACTATAGTTGGATCTTCAATACCCACTACCGTTGGCGCCGGTAGTTGTTCATAATTCTGTTTATTATTTAAGTAGGTCAGCAATTGCTCATAGTATAATTTTTTGAGGCTCGTTGCACTTTTGGTTTGATCCAGACTTGAAATTTGTTCAAAAAGTTTGGTCGTAGGATCATCTAAATTCAAAACGGTCTTATTACTGATAAAATTTTTGAGTTCACTAGCCGCTTGAGACAAATCGGTTTGAAGGTGTTGCAAGGTAGAATCTATAAATTTTATAGTATTTAAAGCAAATCTGTTTTTATCATTCAAAATCTGTTTTTGCAGTAAAAAGGTTGTGGTATTTAAATAATCGGCTATTTCCGCTTTATTGGCCCCTCGCAACTTTAAAATCAAAATTGAAGAATTCTTATTTTTGGGCTTGACCACCAATTTATCTTTAAAAGAGGAAACCGTTGCATTATAATTTTTCAATTCTAAATAGTACTTTAAATCTTTTTGATAAGGCACTTTAGTATTACGGATAATTTGACCTGATAGAAACGGAAGGCTTATTGAATCTCCAAAATTAAAAATATGACTGTAATGATCAATTTTTTGATCAACGGTTTGTTTATGAACATAATCGTAAACTTGTTGTTTTTTACGATTCGGATTTAGTGTTAATTTATATTGTTGATCATTCAATATTTGCACCCCTATTTTAGTATTAATAAGTTGCTTTTTAGAGGTATCCATTTTAAAAACAAAAGGCTTATTCCGATACAAATCAATCAAGTAATATTGCCCTTGCTTTTTATATTTAATATAGCTTTTAAGTCGGTTAACCACTTTTTCATTATGAGAACGCGATTTAAATGTGGTCACGATAAGATTGACCTTATCACTAACGCCGCCCCAATTAAAAACCAAACTCATATTAGAAGTAAAAAAGGGATTATTTTCTTCTTTTATGGTAACATAATCATCCAGTTCATAGATGTTTTGTTTTCGCACATTGATATAATAGGCAACAAAAAAAGCCACCAAAAGTGTTGCTAAAAACCATTTCCAATGAGAAATCAGTTTTAATAACAAGAGTTTAAAATCAAAATTTACTTGGTCGTCAAATGAAAACTGATTTTCCATACTGATAAAAATTATTTTGCGTATTTACTGAGTAAGATAATGGTTGTAATCAGCGATAAAGCCGTAATCGTAGTCGAAATGGTTTGCTGCAGTGTTGCTCCTGTGCCCCAAGTTTTTTGTCGCAAAGGTTGGACATAAATAATATCATTGGGGCGCACATAAAAGTAAGGCGAATGAAACACCTCGGCTCGCGTTAAATCCAGAACTTTTTTTACTACTTTGTTTTGTTCTTTTCTAACCACAACAACCGCTTTACGATTGCCCACTTGAGTGATGTCTTTGGCATCGCTTAAAACATCAAACAAATTAGGATTTTCTTTATACAAAACTCCCATACCCGGTTGTTTCACTTCACCCAGAACCGTGTACGGCACACCCGCTAATTTTATTTTGATAAAGATATCATCTAAAGATTTGAATTGCGTGGATAAAAGTTTTTGTTTGATTCTATTTTTGACCATTTTAAAGGTTTGATCAGCCACTAAAATCTTCCCCAAGACCGGTAATTCCACAAAGCCTTTGTGATCGACTGTGTAACCATTAAAATATAAGGAGCTCG
>WGDF01000388.1 GCA_015493405.1 Flavobacteriaceae bacterium | reverse complement strand
TGCTTGTAGAGATCCAAAAGATGATTTTCTTTTAAGTCTTGCTGCTAAAAGTAAAGCCGACTATCTTATTACAGGAGATGCTGATTTATTGGTCCTAAAAAAAATCAAAAAAACAAAAATAATGACATGGCGTGATTTTAACAATGAATTATAATAGCTGATGAAATAATATACTATTATTCAATGTTTGCAAAACCAAATAATTAAAATAAATTTGTAATCTGCTAAAAATTAAAAGAATAAAAGATAAAAAAGAATAAACTATGAAACAAGAATTTAGAAAAACGCATCCAAGAGCGCTTTATACCCTGTTTGGAACTGAAATGTGGGAACGCTTCAGTTACTATGGTATGCGCGCTTTATTGACCTTATATTTAACCGCTAAACTCGTAGATGATGGTTTCGGTTTGCCGCGTGAGCAAGCACTTGAAACTTATGCTTTATTTACAGGTTTGGTTTATTTGACCCCGATACTCGGCGGTTGGGTTTCCGATAAATTTTTAGGACAACGCAAAACTGTATATATCGGTGGTATCGTGATGGCTATCGGTCAATTTTTATTGGCTTCCAGTGCCTTTTTAGGTCATTCATTAGACCATGAAACACGACTATTCTTATTTAATTTCGGTTTGGGTGTTTTAATTATTGGTAACGGATTCTTCAAACCAAACATTTCAACGGTAGTTGGAGAATTTTATGACGATAATGACCCGATGAAAGATGCAGCTTTCAACATATTCTATCTCGGCATTAATTTAGGCGCTATTCTCGGCACCTTTATAGCCGGCGGATTAGGTGAAGGCATTAACTGGGGCTACGGGTTCTTAACTGCCGGTATCGGTATGTTACTAAGTGTGGTTTGGCTCAAGTGGAAAGAACATACGCTGGATCATAAAGGCTTGCCCCCGCATACACCGGAACGTAAAATGTTATTGGACCGTGCCGATTGGCGTCAAATTTTCATATATGCCGTTGGATTGGTAGTTGCAACCTTTGCCGTTATCTTTATATGGCGCCTGATTCCGGATACCATTACCAAAGTTATTGCTATCGGCGGCTTAATCGCGATTTTCTTGGTTTTATTTTACATTATTTACAAGGGAACGAATGGTGCTGATGAATGGAGTCGTATGGCGGTTATTATTGTTTTAGCGGTATTCAATATTGTTTTTTGGGCCGGATTTGAACAAGCCGGTGGTACCTTCAGTTTGTTCGCTCGTGACAATACCGACCGACAAATGACCGGTTTCAATCTCCCTGTGATTAGCGATATCGATATTAAAATCTGGGGCGGATTAGCTTTAATCTCATTGTTAACCTGGGTTTATACCATTTACACTAAAATATATTCTGATGATCCGCACAAATTAGAAACATCTAAAAAATTAGGTAAATATAGTGGGTTAGCCACATTAATTTTCGGTTTATTTGCCATTCTGCAATTTGCCTCCGAAGGGCCTGAAGTTCCTGCATCATGGTTTCAAAATGTCAATTCTTTCGCTATTTTAATTTTCGCACCCCTATTTTCTATAATGTGGCTCAAATTAGACAAATTACACTTTAATCCACGCACTCCTATCAAATTTGCTTTAGGACTTTTCCTCGGTGGAATTGCCTTTTTTGTGATGACACAAGCGCAACATTTGGCCAATACCGGTATTAAAGTTTCGCCTTGGTGGCTCATCTCGGTTTATGTTTTATTGACGTTAGGCGAACTTATGTTATCCCCTATAGGCTTATCTATGATTACCAAACTGGCCCCTACCAAATTGGTTTCTGTAGTTATGGGACTTTGGATGGCCAGCTTTGCAGCCGGTAATTATATGGCCGGTATGTTAGAAGGTATATTAAACGGTTTAAACAAAAATGGTCACGATATTGAACTCTATCCTTTTATTATGTGGGTCATGTTTGCTACCGGCTTAATCATTGTTTTGATTTCTCCTTTCCTTAATAAAGCGATGAAAGGAATTCATTAACAGATGAAACTTCGGATAAATAGAATAAGTCCTTTTCCGACGTATGGAGAGGCCTAAATGACATAAATTATAATAAAATTAACCAAAATAAATGCAATCTATAAACCTTGTTTCAAATATTTGCAATGGGGTTTTAACTTAAAAATAAGAATTATGAGTGAAGAACAAAAGAAAAT
>WGDF01000387.1 GCA_015493405.1 Flavobacteriaceae bacterium | reverse complement strand
ATTATAGACAGCATCAAATTTATCTTTGATGGTGCCTTGTGATAAATCTATTTTTTTTGAATCGACTTTGGATTGAGCCGAAAGCAAAAAAATCGGAAAAAGAAAAATAAAGATCAGTAGTTTTTTCATCGTGCAATTTTTTACAAATATAAAATAATTATCATTTTAGATGACAACGAACGAAGTTAAATTAAAATTATATATTTGTTAAAAATAAAAAATGAAGCACCTTATTCTTTTCATTTCAATCCTATTGTCGCAAATCAATTGGGGACAAACTGAAGATGCTTGGATCTTTTTTTTAGACAAACCCCAAGCCGACACTTTTTTATCACAACCGCTATTGATGCTGTCGCAAAGATCTTTTGACAGACGTGCGCGTTTAAATATCAATCCAGATTTGAAAGACGTGCCTGTTGATTCTAATTATATCAATCAAATCAATAGTGCGCAAGGTATCCTCTACAAAGGGAAATCTAAATGGCTCAATGCTGTTCATGTGCAAGGCAATCAAACGGATATTCAAAATTTATTAAACTTGTCATTTGTCGATAAAATAGAATTTGCCAATAAAAATATCGGAATTGTAATGCGCCATCGTCCTTTTGAAGCGCAACCTGTTCCAATTAATTCCAGACGCACCGGCTTTGATTATGGTTATGGAGCCGGACAAATCAATATGCTTCATGGCGAAGTGATGCACCAACAAAATTATACCGGACAAGGAGTTTTGATTGGAATTATAGATGCCGGCTTCCAACAAGTGGATACCGCCTCACTTTTTCAAACTTTATTTCAAAATCATAAAATTGTTGACACCTATAATTTTGTCAGTAACGATACCAATGTTTATCAATTTCATATGCATGGAAGTGGTGTATTATCTAGTATTGCTGCAAAATCCGAAGGTGTTTTGGTAGGCACAGCGCCCGATGTTAGCGTGGCTTTGTATGTCTCCGAAGACGTATCACAAGAAATGCCAATTGAAGAAACTTATTGGGCCGAAGCAGCCGAACGTGCGGACAGTATCGGTGTAGATGTGATTAATACTTCCTTGGGCTATCAAACTTATGACCGACCGGAATACAGTTACACCATGGCCGATTTGAATGGTCAGACTTCCTTTATCAGTCGAGCGGCTGAAATAGCCGTTTCTCGCGGTATCAATGTGGTTGTCTCAGCGGGGAATTCAGGCAATACCAACTGGCCCAAAATCGGAATGCCGGCTGATGCTGCCGATGTCATCACAGTCGGTGCCGTAGATGGTTCTCGAAATAAAGCCGGATTTAGCTCCGTAGGCCCAACTGCCGATGGTCGCATCAAGCCGGAGGTTATGGCGCAAGGCGTTGGCGCTGCCGTTTATTGGAACGGACAAATACAAGCTTTAAACGGCACCTCATTTTCTGCGCCTATTATAGCAGGCATGGTCAGTTGTATGGTTCAAGCCAATCCTAATAAAACACCGGCGCAAATTAAACAAGATTTAATCAGTATTTCTGATCGATATAACCATCCCGACAATGATTATGGTTATGGGATTCCCGATTTTAGTCAATATAATCTCAATGCTGTTAATACATATCTTCAGAAAAAAATACGAGTACATCCTAATCCGGCTCATACATTTATTTTTGTAAAATCAACAAATAAAATACCTGATATTCAAATATATACAGCTAACGGTAAACTGATTTTATTCGAAAAAAATAAGTTCGGAAAAATAGATATCAGTCATTTACCTTCGGGGATTTACTATATGAAAACCGGTAAAAACATACAAAAATTAATAATCAAATAATATAACCGACGACTATAAAAATATATTATGCGTTTAATCAAATTATTCAACATCAAATATCCAATCATACAAGGCGGCATGATTTGGGTCAGCGGTTGGCGGTTGGCAACTGCCGTCAGTAACGCCGGCGGATTAGGACTAATTGGCGCCGGTAGTATGTATCCGGATGTCTTGCGTAAACACATTCAAAAAGCCAAACAACACACAGACAGGCCTTTTGGCGTCAATGTGCCCCTACTCTATGCCGATATTGAAGAGATTATCCAAATCATCATTGATGAAGGCGTTAAAATTGTATTTACCTCCGCCGGTAATCCAAAAAAATGGACTCAACGCTTAAAATCAAACGGCATTAAAGTGGTGCATGTAGTCAGTAGTGTTAAATTTGCCCTCAAAGCCGAAGCAGCCGGTGTAGATGCCGTGGTAGCGGAAGGCTTTGAAGCCGGCGGCCATAACGGACGTGAAGAAACCACCACTTTGACTTTAATTCCTGCCGTGCGACAAGCCGTAAACATACCCGTGATTGCCGCAGGCGGAATTGCCACCGGCAGACAAATGTTAGCCGCAATGATTATTGGCGCCGACGGGGTACAAATCGGAAGCCGTTTTGTCGCATCAGAAGAATCTTCGGCACATCAAAATTTTAAAAAAGCCGTAGTCCAAACCGGCGATGGCGATACAGTTTTAACTTTAAAAGAATTAGCACCTGTTCGACTGATTAAAAATGAATTTTACCGTCAACTAGCTGAACTCTATAAAACCTGTCCGACAGAAGCACAACTCAAAGAACTCTTGGGGCGTGCCCGTGCCAAAAAAGGCATGTTTGAAGGCGATTTAACAGAAGGGGAACTGGAAATCGGACAAGTGGCAAGCCTTATTAACGAGATTAAGACCGCCGGCGAAATTGTTCAAGAAATCGTCCAAGATTATTACGAAGCTTTAGAAGATAGCCAACGCTTGCCTAAATTTCAATTTTGATTGAATGAATTTAATTCATTATTTATTAAATACCCTCAAATTTAAAAACTATGAAATCAAAATAAAAAATCTTTATTCTTAACAAACTAAAATTAACTGCCCAACAAATGCCGCGCGTGTTGTAAAGCAGAATCCGAAGGTGGTTTTCCCTCTAACATTTCAGCTATCTCATAAACCCGTTCTTCATCACTAAGCAATTTTACTTGCGTATTAACGCCTTTGTCTGTCGTCTTAAAAACTTTGAAATGCGTATCCCCTTTAACGGCTATTTGCGGTAAATGTGTGATAACAATTACTTGCATATTTTGACTCAATTTTTTGAG
>WGDF01000386.1 GCA_015493405.1 Flavobacteriaceae bacterium | reverse complement strand
TAAATCTTTGATTTTCAAGGTGTATTGCCGTCTGCCCGTTGTATCTTCACCAAAAACAGCCAAACGATTATCCGGACTGATTTCAATACCCGTCAATTTGTAGTAGCTAAAGCCTTCAGCCATAGCATTCTCATCGAACATGATTTCTTCGTGAGCATTTAAGTGTCTTTTGCGTCTACTGTAAAGAGGATATTCTTTACCTTTTAAATATTTGGTTTGATAATAATAAGCATTCTCAAAAACAGGTACGGATTCATCTTCTTGCTTAATACGGGCTTTCATTTCTTCAAACAACTCGTTTTCAAGAGTTTGATAGATTTTGGTTTGTTGGTCAAAATAAGCATTCTCAGCGGTCAAGTATTGAATAACTTCAGGATTTTCTCGTTCGCGAAGCCAATAGTAATTGTCAAGTCTGATATCTCCGTGCTTTTCCAGTTTTACGGTTTTTTTGGGTGCTTTTGGTGGTTTAATAAGGGTTTTATGCTTCATCTTCTAAAAATTCATTTAAATCTCTACGATCTTTTTTGGTGGGTCTTCCGGTTCCTTTTTTACGATAATAATTTTTGGCATCCTTTAATAGGCTCTGATTTTCAAAAGCTTCTTTAGGGGTTTGGTCTTTGATAAATTGCGGGACCAATTTAGCCCCGACACGACTTTTGGGGAGGTCTAAAACCAATAATTTGTAATTGATTTGGTTTTTTCTGATTTCAATTTGATCGCCTCCAAATACCTCTTTCGATGGTTTGGCTATCAGACCATTGAGGCGTACATGATTTTTTTTGAGTGCATCTGCTGCTATATTACGGGTTTTGTAAAAACGAATGGCCCAAAGAAACTTATCAATACGCATAATTTAAAACTTTGTTAATGTTACTGCAAAAATAAATAAAAATTGTATCTTGCAGCTTATTAATACAACTAAGTTTTTTGAGTCGTTTTAAGACTTTAAAAAAACTATTTTGTAAATTTAAATCTATGAAAATCAGAATTTTAGCAATTTTTTCTATTTTAATGTTTTTAACGGCTTCATCTTGTAAGCCCGACCCTGTGACACCCCAAACTCCTGCTAGAGATCGGGTTAAGCAATATAATAATAATGAAAAAGATTCTATTGCAGAATATATGCAAACCCATTATTATACTCTTGATGCCCAATTTAATGTAACGGTGGACACCATTGATCCGGCCGGTTCTCACACGTCTATTTGGGATGATCCTAACTTACAAACTTTGCAAGTTGCCGATCCTAAAGTTGCCGATTTAATCTATGATTTGTATTATATTCCTTTTAACAGTGGCGTTCACCGGCAAATTGGTAAATTCGATAAAGTTTTGGTTGCCTACAAAGGTTGGTTACTCGATAACAAAGTTTTTGATGAAAGAATAGACCACTTGCCCGTATGGATGTCTTTGCCTACAACGATTAAGGCTTGGCAAGAAGTTTTGCCTTATTTTAAAGATGGCACTTATACGGATAATGGTGATGGTACCTTTACATTTTCCGGCTATGGTGCCGGTATGCTCATCACACCTTCCGGTTTGGCTTATTATAATTCGGTTTCATCCAAAGTGCCGGCTTATTCTCCCCTGATTTTTTCTTTTAAAACTTTTGTCGATGATGATGATTCTGATAACGATCATGTTAGAAATGTTGATGAAGATGTCGATCACGACGGCAATGTCTTAAATGATGATACGGATAAAGATAAAACCCCCAACATCTATGATGATGATGATGATGGTGATGGTGTATTAACCATAAATGAAGATGCCAATCACGATGGTGACCCTACCAATGATGACAGTGATGGCGATGGTATTCCGGATTATTTAGATAAAGATACGCATTAATATTTTTAAAATATTTAAAGACATTATAGTTTTTTGAAGGGATTTTTTTTAAATTTGAGATGACAAATAAAACATTTATTCTAACTCAAATATCAACACAAAAATTCCAAGTAATGAAAAAACTTCTATTTTTAGCCTTTTTGGCACTAACTATGATGTCCTTTTCCCAAGTCCAATATCAAAAAGGTTATCTTATTGACACTAAAGGCAATAAGATTAACTGCTGGATAAAAAATATGGATTGGAGAAATAGTCCGGAATATATAGAATATAAACTGAATCAAAATAGTAAGCCCGAAAAAGGAACGCTACAAACTATTAAAGAATTCGGTATTGGCCGGAATGTCAAATATCTCAACAGGAATGTAAAAGTATATAAGACAGATTTAAGAATAAATTTCTTAGATTATCAACGAGAGCCGCTTTTTAAAGATAAAAATATATTTTTAAAATTATTGGTATCAGGTAAAGCCAATCTATATCGTTATTCTCAAAATGGTTCTGACTACTTTTATTATCAAATGGGTGATGAAGGAACCATCAAACCTTTGGTTTATAAAAAATATTTATTAAAAATATCTAATGGCGAAGAAGTTGTCAAAGAAAATAAAGATTATAGAAAAGAAATTTTTAAACACTTGAGGTGTCGTCATATTGATGCTGATGTAATTCAAAATCTAACCTACAAGATGACACCATTAGTCAATTATTTTGTGCAATACAATAAATGTGAAAATACGCCATATACCGTTTATAAAAATGAAGATAAATCTAAAATATACCTTACTGCATTTGTTCAATATAATCTAACCTCTTTAGATATATGGAATAGCATGTCTCCCCAATTAAATACTAAATTCGGTCAAATTAATCATTTTGGATTGGGCGCCGAATTCGAATATAATTTAGCTTTTAATCACAATAAATGGAGTATTATTTCTGGACTTTCTTATACAACCTTTAAAAAACAGGTTACTCATCCCATTTCAAGTGTGTCCGGGGGAGAATTAACAACAAATTTGACTTATCGGATGTTTGAAATGCCTTTAGGCGTAAGATATTATATGTATTTGAATAAAAATTCCAAATTCTTTCTAGGAACGGCTTATAATATTTATTTTGATCAAGGATCCGATCTCAAATTTACCCGTAAAGATGGTTCTGTATATGGCCCTGATTTGAATTTAAAAAGTACTTGGGTTTTCTCAATAGACGCTGGTTATAAATTTAAGAATAAGTATAGCATTAATGTGAAATTTTACCAAACGCGCTCTATTTTGTATTATACCTATTGGAGATCTCCATTGCACAATATAGCTATTAATTTAGGTTATACATTTCTTTAACTAAATCCGCTTCTTGAGAAGAATAGGAGATAAGACCAATTGTAAATTTATTGTAAATTCAGAAAAATTCAGCTCTTTTTTTAGGCAAAAAATATAAATAATCATTTTTTTAGCTTCTTTTATTGGTAACTTTGTAACAAAATAAAACTTAAAAGAATGAATAAAGCAGTATATATTGCCACCATTGAGCCTTTTAGCGGTAAATCGCTCATTAGCATCGGTTTAATGAATGAATTATTAATCCGGAAAAGTAAAGTCGGTTATTTTAGACCGGTCATTAATGATTATGCCGAAGGCAAAAAAGATAATCATATCAGGACGATGATCGATTTCTTTAAACTGGATATTCCATACGAAGAGGCTTATGGATTTATGCGGAGTGATATGGTTAAACTCCTAAATCAGGGGCAAGAAAAAAAGATATTAGAAACCATTATTCGCAAATACAAAAAGCTCGAAAAAAAATATGATTTTATCCTGATTGAAGGCAGTGATTTTTCCGGTGAAGGGTCTATGATAGAATTTGAGCTAAATGTCAAATTGGCTGCCAATCTATCTATACCTACTATTTTGGTTTCAAGTGGTGTTTCCAAAACTTTTGAAGAATATGTCAGCAATATTAAGTTGGCTTATGATAGTTTTAAAGATGAAAAAGTTGAGGTGCCGGCTATTATTGCCAATAAAATTAAACCCAAAAATTTAAAAAAAGTCGTCAGTCGTTTACAAAAAGTAGTCGATAAGGAAACTTATGTAGCTGCAGTTCCACGTGATGAAAATCTATTGAAACCCAGTATGCGTGATATTCTTAATTATTTTGATGGTAAAGTTTTATTCGGTGAAAACCATCTGGAAAAACCCGTTAAGCAATATGAAGTTGGGGCTATGCAACTGCGCCATTATTTAAACCGGCTTAAGGATAAATCTGTCGTGATTACACCCGGCGACCGCGCTGATTTGATTTTGGGGGCCATACAATCTGATAAAAGTTCGGCTTATCCCAATATTTCCGGTTTGGTATTAACAGGTGGGATTACACCCGAAAAGCCGATTATAAAATTAATCAGCGGGGTCAATACCAGTTTGCCAATTATTGTAGTGAAGCCCAATACTTATGAAACAACAACAAAAATTGCCGATTTAAAACCTCGTATCAATCCCTTTGATACCCGCAAGATTATGCGATCAATCAGTTTGTTTAAAAAATATATTGATGTCAAAAAAATATTGGATAAACTCATTCATTACGAAAATGAAAAAATGACCCCTTCGATGTTTTTGTATAATTTGGAAGAATGGGCCGGTCGCAAACGTGAGAAAATAGTTTTGCCCGAAGGAACTGACCCGCGTATTTTAAAAGCAGCTTGTCGATTACAATCCAATGATCTGGTTGACATTGTTTTATTAGGCAAAAGAGAGCAGATTTGTAATATCGTTAAAAATAACGGGATCAATCTGGATTGTAAAAAAATAGAAATCATCGATCCCGAAACATCCCCGAAACTCGATATATATGCTAAAAAATTATATGAATTGCGTAAGCATAAAGGTTTGACCGAGACCACGGCTTATGATTTGGTTAAGGATTCTTCTTATTTTGGCACGATGATGGTTTATTCCGGCGATGCCGACGGTATGGTTTCGGGAGCTGTTCATACTACCCAACATACTATCCGGCCGGCTTTGCAAATTATCAAAACCAAACCTGATGCCAAGTTGGTTTCTTCGGTATTTTTTATGTGTTTGCCCGATCGGGTATCCGCTTTTGCCGATTGCGCCATCAATCCAAACCCCAATGCAGAAGATTTAGCCGAAATTGCAATAGCAACTGCAGATTCAGCCAAAAAATTCGGTATTAAACCCAAAGTAGCGATGTTATCTTATTCTTCCGGCAGTTCCGGCAAAGGTGAAGAGGTCGAAAAAGTCCGCAAAGCAACTGAAATTGTTAAAGAAAAGCGTCCCGATATCTTAGTAGAAGGGCCCATTCAATATGATGCGGCAGTCGATCCGGGGGTCGGTAAGAAAAAAATGCCGAATTCTCCTGTTGCAGGTCAAGCTAATGTGTTGATTTTCCCTGATTTAAACACAGGGAACAATACTTATAAAGCTGTGCAACGAGAAACAGGCGCTTTAGCAATAGGGCCGATGTTGCAGGGATTGAACAAACCGGTTAACGACTTAAGTCGTGGTTGTACCGTTGATGATGTTTACAATACCATATTGTTAACCGCTATTCAAGCGCAAGATGATAAATAAACCCTTCCAAAATCGGAGATATTGATTAATAGGATTAAATGAAACTTCTTATATTCATTATCAGGGTAATAGTTAGTAAAAGCACATATCATCCGGTATTTTTTTAAAGAATACAGTAAAATAGCCCAATTTTTTTGGGCTATTTTATTGTATTACAATTTTTTTGGCTAAATGAATTAT
>WGDF01000385.1 GCA_015493405.1 Flavobacteriaceae bacterium | reverse complement strand
CTTAATAATAAGCTTATGAATTAAAAAATTAGGTATTTTATTTTTTTTATTATAACTTTGATTATTACAAACCATTTAAAACAAAAACTATGAAAAAAATTATTTTACTCATCGCGATCTTATTGACTGCAATAAGTTGGCAAACAAATGCGCAAGCAGTAGAAGACAATTTTGACAGCTATGCTGCTGGTAACGATCCCACAGGCTGGACCAAATACCAAACTGAAACGGACGATCCTGGTTTCATTGTAACCGATTCGGAGTCCAATTCCGCACCTAACAGTTTATACCACAATGACGATAATATTACAAATGAAAGTACTTCTTGGATTGTTGCTCCTGTTTATGTTGCCACCGGTAATGATATGTTGGATTTTTTTTATCGTCAAAATTATACACCTTCCTATTATAATTATTCAGGCGTCTGGTATTCTACTACTGGTAGTGATCCAATCCAAAATCCAGGGGACTGGATTCAAATAGCAGAATTTAATGGTACTGATCAACCTTATTCGGAAGATACTTGGACTAAATTCATACATTCTTTTACCGAAACCGCCGGTACCAATATTTATATTGCCTTTAAATATACAGGTAAATACCAACATGAATTTTATATCGATGATTTCAAAATTGATGTTGCACCGGCTTATTTGATACCTGAATTTAGTTTAGAGCTTACCGATGTAGATTGTGGTAACAGCCAATTTTCAGTTAATGTCAATGTAACCGATTTTGGTGGTGCAAATTCTGTTACTGTAACTGATGATCAGGGTAGCGCTTTGCAACAATTATCAACTCCAGGTATTGTTACTTTCGGACCCTATACAGATGGCACCAATGTTAGCTTCTCAGTTACAAATGACGACGATACCTCATTTACCTCTACTGATGCAATTAGTTACACTTGTCCAACTAATAATGACGATTGCTATAATGCTACTGATTTAACGGTGTATGATGTCGGTATGGGAGTCGGAAATGAAACGGCTATTGATGCTGCAAATTATACCGATAGCGGAGTACACTCAACTTGTGATGATTTTGGAACCAATTTGGATATGTGGTTTAAAGTTACTGTCCCAGTAGGTGAAACTGGATTTAAAGCTAATTATACTGGTGATAAGGCTTCCAAAGTTGAATCTGCTCTTTGGGATGGCTGTGGTGGCAATGAAATTGTTTGTTTTGACTATTCATCAAATGCCTCTCATACATTTTCAGGCTTAACTGCCGGAACAACTTATTATCTGCAATTATGGTTAGATAGTGGAAATGCCGGTACATTTAATATTGTAATAGAAAAATTATCTCCTCCACCTGCTAATGATACTTGTTCAGGTGCTATTAGCTTACCTTTGGATCCGGATACCTGTACCAATTCTGTTTTTGTCAATAATACTGGTTCTACAGACTCAGGTGTTCCAGCACCAAGTTGCGGTTCATATAGCCCTAGTAGTGGCAATGGAGACTTATGGTATACAGTTGTAATCCCTACTGATGTTGATGAGATTACCCTGAATGTGAGTAATATAGTTGGGTTAACCAGCGTTGCAGGCGCTTTGTATTCAGGCGATTGTAATAATTTAGATGAGATAAGCTGTACTGAATTCGGTTCAGGCTGGCCTTGGAGTATTTCAGGTCTTACGGCAGGAGACACTTATTTCTTGAGAGTTTGGGATTATAATAATGATCAATTAGGATCATTTGATTTATGTGGTTACTATACCTTAGTTTCCGTAGCCGACAATAAAATCGAAGGTTTCAAATTCTATCCCAATCCTGTTAATCATACTTTAAATTTATCAGCTAAAGATAATATTGAGATGATTAGCATTAGTAATGTAATGGGACAAGAAGTTTTACACCTGTTACCCAATGCAACAGAAACTCAAGTTAATATGAGCTCATTGCAAAATGGTATTTATTTTGTAAAAGCACAAATTAATGGTGAATTAACGGCCTTTAAAGTGATTAAAAAATAATTTCTATAAAACAAATAAATAAAAAAGCCGCCCATTCGGGTGGCTTTTTCTGTTATAGATATAAATTTGTATGGTGGCAAGAATTTATACCAAAAACAAATATTTATTAGTCCAATAAATCATTTCTTTTTTCCTGTATTTTCGTTAAAAATACTCGTTATAGCTACGGCTATAACTGTGTTTTTTGCTTTGGTACAGAAAAAAATATTCCAATTTATTTTGGACTAAAAAACAATTCCTTTTGGTATTAAGCATCTAGCACAATAAGTTTAGGTTCTGTAAAATCTGTCATCGCATATAAGGCACCTTCACGTCCTAAGCCGGAATCTTTAATGCCGCCATAGGGCATACTGTCAATCCTAAATCCCGGAGATTCATTAACGATTAAACCACCAACTTCCAAATGGTTTTGCGCATATAATATGTGTTTTAAATTTTGGGTAAAAACGCCGGCTTGTAAGCCGTAACGGCTATTGTTGGCAGCTAATACAGCCTGTTTAAAATTAGAAACCTTTTCCACCAAAACTACCGGCGCAAAAGCTTCTTCAGACCAAATTTTCATATCTGGTTTTGTGTCAGTTAAAATGGTTGGTGCATAAACATTAGCCGCTTCATTCAGTATATGACCGCCTTGCAATATTTTAGCGCCTTGATTTACAGCTTCTTGTATCCATTGGTCAATTCTTACTAAATCTTCATGTGAAATCATACTACTGTTTACAACATCCGGATCAAACATATCGCCGGATTTTAGATGCTCTGTTTCTGAAATAAATAATTCCATAAATTCATCAAAAACCGTTTCCAAGATATAAATACGTTGGGTCGAAATACAAATTTGTCCGGCATTTAAAAAACTACCATAGGCCAATTTTTTTGCTGCTCTTTTTAAGTCTGCCGTTTCGTCTACTATGCTAGCAGCATTTCCGCCCATCTCCAATAACACTTTCTTTTTCCCGGCCAGACTTTTCAGTAGCCAGCCGACTTTATCACTGCCGGTAAACGATAAAATTTTTAACCGTTCGTCTTCTACCATTTTCTGTGAGAGTTCGTTGGTTGTATAGAGTATTTGAACGGCGCCTTTTGGGAGGTCTATTTGGTCTATTAATTTTGCCAATGCCAGCAAAGTCAAAGGCGCTTGCGGTGCCGGTTTTAGGATTACAGAGGCGCCCACAGCTATGGCAGGAATTAATTTATGCAAGGCCAAGTTTAATGGGAAATTAAAGGGGGTTATGCCTAAAACGGGACCGGTTGCCTGCCGGATGGTATAGGCAGTTTTTCCTTTGCCATTCAAATAATCCATTGCAATCTGCCGGCCTTTGAAGGTTAAGCTGGCCCATATGCCGGTTTTTATGTTATCTAGAGCCCTTACCACTTCACTTTGAGCATAACTAATGGGTTTTCCGGCTTCAGCAGCTATCAATTGTACAAAATAATCGGCTTTATTTTGTAAGAGATCATAAAGTTTTGATAAGATTTCGGCTCTTTTTTCGGCTGAGAATTGTTTTAAAATTGTAAAACTTTTTGCAGCTGATTGGAGTGCCTCTTCGACATGTAGTGCAGTAGCCACCGGGACTTCTGCTAGAAGTTCTCCGGTGTATTTTTGATAAACAGAAAGCTTTTGTGAGCTGTCAAGGAATTGGCCATTGATATAGTTTTTATAGGTATCTTTTTTTAAGGAATACATAAGCTTTGATTTTTAAGTTTAAAAATAATAAAATCCTTTAAATCAAGGCCTAAGCAATAGAAGAAAAGCGTAAAAAAAAATAGGCTGTCAAATTCGACAACCTATTTTTCGAGATTTATTTTAAAAAAAATTACTTTTTAAAATTGGATTCCACATTGCCTTTTTTAGTGGAATAGTTAACTTTTAAAGCATTTACCTTTCTCAATTCTTCTTTGATGTCCGTAATAATTCCCATGCCGACATTTTCATCCGCTTTGATAGACGTTATCATCAACGGTTTTTCTTCTTCACGTTTGGCAGCTTTTTCTTTTAAGACAAAAGGGCCGACTTCATTCACATTAGCAAAAGCATCGTTTAATTGTATACGGGGTTCTTTGCCATATTTCGGTTGGTATTTTGGGATAGGTGTTCCGACATAGATAAAAGAGACCAAGCCTTTTTTCTCTATCTTTTTAACTTGATCGGCAGCAGGCATTTTTACCATTACTTTCTTTTCACCATTTTCTCTCATCACGGTAGCCACCATAAAGAAGAATAACAACATAAATACAATATCAGGTAAGGAAGCCGTTGATATGGCCGGCGTTCCGCTATCTTTTTTCTTTGAAAATTTAGCCATAATTTATCTTTTAGGTGTTGATTCTGCGATTTTTTGAGGATAAGCGTCTTTAACGACCTTTTGTTCCTCTTCCGTAAGCTTGTCAAAAGGCTTGCCGTATTTTTGTCTGGCATAGCGATTTCTGATATCATTGTAAGCTGCAATCAGTTCATTGTAGACAGAGATATACATTTTATAAGTTGTTTCTCTGGCATGTTTGATACTGATTACCGCTTTTTGAGGATTATCTGAAGACTTAGGATCTTTACCATTGTTGGTAATAAAGTCAATGGCAATCTTTTTGACATCTTTGACCTTTGCAGGTTCTTCTTCTATCAACATTTGGTCATTACCATTAATGACAATTTCCAAAACGTTTTTCTTTTTGATAATCGGCGGTTTTTCTTTGGTTTCGGTATCCGGTGGCGGCAATTTTCTTCTGATTCCGTAATTACTTTCCATAGTGGTAGTAACCAAGAAGAATATCAATAGCAAAAATGCTATATCAGCCATTGAACCGGCATTGATTTCTTGTAATTTTCTTTTAGCCATTATTCATATTTTAAAAATTGGTTAAACCTCTTCAATCTCTTCTTCTTCTTCTTCATAAGCCTCAGAACTGCTTTTTGAGCCGCTGGCTACCATTGACAGAACAGGTGATAAGAACATAACCAAGACGGCTATGGTTCCCAAGATATAAAAGGTATATAAGCCGGTATCAACCCAATTTGAGGTGGCTGCATCCACATTAATATTGGGATAATAATGCGCCGGTTGGTTAGATGCCAAACCATATTTGGCAATGGCTACAATGATTAAAAATATAATTGTTACGATTGCTGTTTCTTTCAATTTTCCCGGATGTGTGAGCATTTCTTTAAACCACACCCATAAGGATACCAATACTGCAAATCCCAAAACAAAATAGGTGAAATTGAGCATTGCATTGATGGCACTATCTGCATTATCGGGATCTTTCATAATCATTATATAGAGCACTAATCCTACAAGGGCAATTAGGCCTACAATGATTTTATTTGTTAAACTTATAGTTTTATTTTCCATTTTGTAAAGGCTTATTTATTGTGACTATATTTTACCAATAAATCGACTAAAGAGATTGAAGCATCTTCCATTTTGTTAACGATACTGTCAATTTTAGCAATGATGAAGTTATAGAACACTTGAAGTATAATAGCGACAATCAAACCGAATACGGTTGTTAATAATGCCACTTTAATACCACCTGCAACTAATGAAGGTTGCATATCACCGGCTGCTTCAATTTTATCAAATGCTTCAATCATACCGATAACCGTTCCCATAAATCCGAACATCGGTGCAACAGCAATAAATAAAGCCAACCAAGAGACATTTTTTTCTAATTGGCCTACTTGAACGTTACCATAGGATACGACTGCTTTTTCTGCAGCATCAACACCTTCATCCATTCTTTCCAAACCTTCATAAAAAATAGCGGGGATGGGGCCTTTTTTATTTCTCAATAATTCTTGAGCTTCTTCAACACCACCTTCATCTAAGGCAGTTTCAACTTCATCTAATAATTTATCGGTATTGGTATCGGCAAAAGATAAATAAATAATTCTTTCAATAGCCACCGCTAAACCTAAAATTAAAGTTAATAATACAATTCCCATAAAAGCAGGCCCTCCTTCCACAAAACGTCTTTTTAATTCTTGATGAAAAGATTTGGTGTCTTGAGCAACAGCATCAGATTTTTTGGTCTTTTCTACTTTTTTTTCGGTTTGCGCCGGGGTATTTT
>WGDF01000384.1 GCA_015493405.1 Flavobacteriaceae bacterium | reverse complement strand
ATTACAAACAGGTCATCAGTTTGCTTTGATTTCCGATGCCGGAACACCTGCAATTTCAGATCCGGGTTACTTGATTGTTCATAAAGCTATTGAAAAAAACATACCGGTTGAAACACTGCCGGGTGCTACTGCATTTGTGCCGGCTTTGGTCAATTCGGCTTTACCGGCTGAACGTTTTGTTTTTGAAGGTTTTTTGCCGGTAAAAAAAGGGCGCAAAACTCGTTTGGAGTATTTACAAGAAGAATCTCGAACCATGATTTTTTATGAATCTCCGCATAAATTGCTCAGAACGTTAAAGGATTTTGAATCTTATTTCGGAGCTGAAAGGCCGGTTTCCATTTCGCGGGAAATCAGTAAACTTTATGAAGAAACCATTCGGGGGTCAATAGTAGATGTGCGGCAAATATTTGAAGATAAACCTGCGATTAAAGGAGAGTTTGTCATTGTAGTAAAAGGAAAATGATGGATTTTTGTCTGAAATCAATCAACCAAAAGGTATTTAATTATTGTAAAATCCTAAGTAAATTATTAACAAAATCAAGAACCAAAAATTATGAGTCAATTTTACGATTTGAAAGTGGTAGAAAAAGAAGATTTGACCCCCGAAAGTGTTTCGGTGGTTTTAGAGATACCCGAAAATTTAAAAGAAAAATTTAAGTTTCGCCCCGGACAGTTTGTAATGCTTGAAAAAAATATCAAAGGAGAATCGTTACGCCGCTATTATTCTATTTATAATGCGCCCGGCGAAAATCTAATCAAATTGGGAATCAAGGATAAAGGTGGCGATGGTTTTGCCGATTATGCAAGGCATCATTTAAAAGTCGGGGAACATTTACGGGTGTCAGTGCCTATGGATGATGTGCCCTTTAATTTGAGCCCCAATAAAAAGCAACCCAAAAAGTTTTTGGCTCTAACCATTGGTAGTGGTATCACACCTTTTTATAGTTATATTCAATACCTCATTCAACAGCAATCGCCGGACAAATTGGTTTTGATTTATGGCAATGAGACGCCTGAAAAAACGATGTTTTATAAATCATTAAAGACTATTGAACAGCAATATCCTCAAAATTTGAAAGTCTATTATGTTTTTTCTAAAAATAATTCCGGGGATTTTACAGGACGTATTAACCCCGAAATTATCAAAACTATTTTACAGAAAGAAGGCACTGATTTTGATGGTGTTTACATAATTGGGCCGGATGATTTAAAGAAAACAGCGGCTCAAGTCTTGATTGATTCCGGTATTCCAACAGATCGATTGCACTATCGTGTTTACAGCTAAATAATGAAATACATTCTCTATTTTTTGGTTCTTTTTTCAAGTTTTCAAGCTTGGACACAGCAAGAAGAAACCTTGCAAATACAATTACCTGACGGTCATTTAGAAGGAGTTTTGACCGTAGCCGACTCTACTAAACCGACACCCGTAATTTTAATTATTCCCGGCTCGGGGCCAACGGATCGAAACGGTAATAATGCGATGATGAAGAATAATAGTTTAAAAATGTTGGGAGATGCTTTGGCTAGGAATCATATCAGCAGTTTACGCATTGATAAACGCGGTATTGGTCAAAGTCATATCCAAGGTTTTAAAGAAACAGCTATTCGTTTTGATGATTTTGTTCAAGATGCCGTGAGGTGGATAGAAAAATTGAAAAAAGATCGCCGTTTTTCAAAAATCATTGTTGCCGGACACAGTCAAGGAGTATTGGTCGGTTTGTTGGCAGCTCTTTTTTTCTAAAAATATGTTCTCACTGCAAATTCATATTGTTCCATAAATATTCTTTTAAAAATTGTGATATTATTCTGTTCATAGAACAATAACATAGCTTTTTTGTAATCGACACTATCGACTGTCCTAAACGAGATAGGACAATATTTATGATTGAGCAAGATGGCATTACTTACGATTCTTGCCGTTCTCTTATTCCCGTCAACAAACGGCTGAATGTATGAGATAAGAATTAGTGCAAGAAGTGCTTGTTCAAAAACATTTTCTTTTTTATTGATTAAATCACAAGTTAAGGATAAGGCTTCTTTTATTTGAAATTCATTGTCTATCGGTCGATAATTAGTGCCTGAAATACCAACTCTTCTTTTTCTTATATTGCTATCAACGGCAAGTTCTTTTGTTAAAATACTATGAATATCTTCAATTTTCGATACAGACAGGGGAAATAAATAGTCAGGATTTTCAATGATAAAATCAATAGCTTCTTTATGATTAAGTAGCATTACGGCTTCCTCTTGTGATTTTCCTGCCGCAGT
>WGDF01000383.1 GCA_015493405.1 Flavobacteriaceae bacterium | reverse complement strand
GAAGGCTTGGACGAAAAATTATTGCTACGCGCTGATGGCACCTCTGTTTATATGACCCAAGACATCGGCACGGCCATTAAACGTTTTCAAGATTTTGACATCGATAGTCATATCTATGTTGTTGGAAATGAACAAGATTATCATTTTCAAGTCTTGTTTTTAATCCTGAAAAAATTGGGTTATGAATGGGCAGACAAGCTCTATCATTTGTCCTACGGGATGGTCGAATTGCCCCATGGCAAGATGAAATCGCGTGAAGGTACTGTAGTAGATGCTGACGATTTGATGGTGGAAATGACTCAAACAGCCGGAAAAATAGCGCAAGAATTAGGCAAACTCGAAGGCTATGACCAAGAAGATAAAGAGCGTCTCTACCGTATCATAGGGCTCGGAGCTCTTAAATATTACATTTTAAAAGTTGATCCGAAACGAACGATTTTATTCGATCCGCAAAAATCCATTGATTTTCAAGGTAATACAGGGCCATTTATCCAGTATACTTATGCCCGTATTCAATCTATTTTGCGCAAGGCCGAAAGTTTGAAAGAAGCACCTTACCGGATAACGCAACTCCATGATAAAGAAAAGGAAGTCTTGAAACAATTGGTGGCTTTTCCACAAGTGATTCAGTTGGCAGCCGAACAACAAAATCCGGGTATCATTGCCAATTATACCTATGATTTGGTCAAATTGTATAATAGTTTTTATCAAACGGTTCCTATTTTTGCTGCAGAAGACAAAAATGAACAAATTTTCAGGGTTAAATTATCCAAAAAAGTAGGGGATACCATCAAAAATGGATTTAAACTTTTAGGCATCGAAGTGCCCGAACGGATGTAAATAAACCGGACCTGGAAGGTTTTGAAAACCTGCTAGGTTTGACAAGATAGAAGAACTTAACTTAGCAGACTATTAAAAATTAATCAATGTATAAAACATTATCACTGATAAGCATTTTTATCATACTTTCTTGTCAAACCAAACAAATGCCTATTAAACCAAATATGATGAAACCAAAAATCAATAAGTCCGACGCTGAATGGGAAAAAATATTAACCCCGCAACAGTTTCATATTTTAAGGCGCAAAGGCACGGATTTACCCGGTACCGGGGAATATACTTACAATTTTGAGGATGGCATTTACAAATGCGCTGCTTGCGGTGCGCCACTGTTTAAGTCGGATAACAAATATGAAAGCCATTGTGGCTGGCCTTCTTTTGACGATGTAATTGAAGGAGCAATCATTATGCAACCCGATAACAGCCACAACATGACGCGAACCGAGATTATTTGTGCCAATTGTGGCGGTCATTTAGGTCATGTTTTTAACGATGGGCCAAGGGAAACCACCGGAAAACGTTACTGTGTCAATTCTACTTCTTTGAATCTGGCCAAAAAAGATGCCGATAAAAATAAATAATGAATCAATCAAATTCCATACAATTTTCAATCATTGTTCCCGTATATAATCGACCGGATGAAGTCAGGGAATTACTCCATAGTTTGTGCCGGCAAACCTATACGGATTTTGAAGTCATTATTGTAGAAGACGGTTCATCGATTTTATCAGAAAAAATATGTCGTGATAATATGGGGCGACTTAATTTAAAATATTTTCATAAAGAAAATACAGGCCCGGGGCTCAGTCGGAATTATGGGATGAAAAAAGCCAATGGCAACTATTTTATCATTTTGGATTCGGATGTGATTGTGCCTGAAAACTATATGGAGATCGTTCATAATACATTGCAAAATAATTATGTAGATGCGTATGGCGGTCCCGATGCGGCACACGATAGTTTTACTTCAACCCAAAAAGCCATTAATTATGCGATGACTTCTGTTTGGACAACAGGCGGTATTCGCGGCGCCTCCGAAAAAGTAGAAAAATTTCATCCGCGTAGTTTTAATATGGGATGCTCTAAAGAAGTTTTTGAACGAACCGGAGGGTTTTCAGCTATGAGATATGGTGAAGATATCGATTTCAGTATTCGTATAAAGCAGTCGGGTTTTAAAACGCAATTGCTTTCTGAAGCCTTTGTTTATCATAAACGGCGCAATGATTTAACAAGTTTTTTTAGGCAGGTCTACCATTCCGGACAAGCGCGTATTGATTTGTTTAAGAAGTATCCTCAATCTTTAAAATTGGCACATTTTTTCCCGGCTGCTTTTACTTTAGGCTTATTTATCAGTTTGATTTGGTTTGTTTTCGGTTTCAAAATTCCTCTTTTTTTATATTTTATATATGGATTGATTCTCTTTTTTGATGCGGGGCGTCAATATAAAAGTATAAAATTAGGTCTTTTTTCTGTCTTGGCTTCTTTTGTAATGTTGCTTGGTTATGGATGGGGATTTATCAAAAAAGGCTTGTCAAAGTAAGAGTTTATACTTTTGGTTTAAATCTTTACTTTAACTTTTTTACGGAATCATTAATTTAGTGTAATTTTGCAACAAAATAAATACATATGGAAATAGCTTTAATTTCACACGATGGCAAAAAACCGGAAATGGTTCGGTTTATTATGGAACATAAAGATGAGCTACTGCAAAAAAATGTCAAGATCATTGCAACCGGTACAACCGGAAAATATATCGAAGAAACCGGTTTAAAAGTTACCAGAATGTTATCGGGGCCTTTAGGTGGTGATGCACAAATAGGAGCAAGGGTAGCAGAAGGTAGAACGCAATTGGTGGTTTTCTTTAGAGATCCGCTTGACAAACACCCTCATGAACCGGATATTTCAATGCTGATGCGCTTATGTGATGTACACAACGTACCACTGGCGACAAATCCGGCAACTGCTAACTTATTATTTAAGGCTGTATTTTAGGATTTTTTTTGAAAATTGCTTTAAAATAAGCAATTTAATTTTACGCAGAAATGACGTGAAAAATATAATATTGACGTAAAATGTCGCTTTTTCAGAAAAAAGCGATATTTTTTCTGTCTCTTATACACATCTGACGCT
>WGDF01000382.1 GCA_015493405.1 Flavobacteriaceae bacterium | reverse complement strand
GATATGCCGGTTAAAATAATAGGCCAAAGATACATGATGTAATTGATATGCGGGCAAATATTTGCTATTAGTGCTGGTCGTATAGATTCGGCCTTGATATCGGAACCGGTAATGGAAACCAAATTTTTTATATTTGAAACTTAAAATGTTTAAACCCATTAATTGTGGTGTAAAGGCCAAAAATTTTTCAGTTTTATGATTAATCGCTTGTTGATAAGTCAGATGGAATTCATCGCTTAAAATTATCTTGGAGTAGGGCTTTATTTTCTTTTCTCCTGAAATTTCAAGTCCTTTGTATATAACAGTTTCAAAATTTTGAGGTTGCCATAGTTGAGTTCCCGGCATCCATTTAATCAGGTTGTGACTGTTAATCAGAAAACCGGTAAGATGTAAATTGAGTTTTTTCGTTACAAAATCATAACCGAATTCCGAACTGTAACTTTCTTCGGGTTTTAAACCGGTGTTACCTCCCGGTTGCCAATACAAATCATTAAAAGTCGGTAAACGAAAATTTTTGGAAGTATTAAATCTGAAATGATGTTTTTGTTGCCATTGATAGGAAATTTCAACAGCACCGACCAAGGGAATTTTAACAGCCGGATTATAATCTTGCCTTAACTTAACCTGAGTATTGATTTTAGACCAATTTTGTGACCAAATAGCGAACAGGGCATAATTGATTCTCTGATGCATATCAATATGATCGCCAAGCCCTTTTTGATGTGTAAACTCATTGCCAATCAATAGATTATGGTGTTTGGAAATTTGGAAGTTCAAGTTGTTTTTGATCAGATAAGTTTGTCCGGAACTCTGACTGTGCCGAGTAGCCTCTTTATTAAAATAATATTGAAAATTTTCATCCAGATAAGCGATTTGCGTCCGACTTTTAAAATATCGGGATTGGTATTGCCAACCTATTAAAAAACGCTTGTTATCCATTAATAACCGCGCATTTTGCGGCATAAACACAGTTCGGGAAGTCTCACGGTCGGTCCGGCTTATTTTTGATTTAAAATATATTTGATGTTTTGCTCGTAAATGCCATCCGCCGATGAAACCATAATCCAGATTTTGATAAGCGCCGTTATCATTTTTCAATTTATAGCCGACAAAGGGATAGTCATTTTTTGATTTTTGAATCTCAAAATTAAATTTGGTGTAAAATTTTTCATTGGCTTTAACGATTTTAAGATGCTCCAAACCGGTTTTAAAACTTCCCAATTTGGTCTGATTTTGAATTGATAATTGGGGTTTAAAACTTACATGATCATTAAACACAAGCAAACCGCCAATGGCACCGCTACCGAAACTCACACTACTACCGCCTTTTTTGAGGTAAATCTCATCAAAACCTGCCGGTGCAAAAGTGTTTAAATCCGTCTGTCCGTTTAAGATGGAATTTATAGCAATACCATTCCATACAATTTGGGTATGTGCTGCGCCGGTTCCACGCAGAGAAATGCTGCTGAGCATGCCACGACCATATTCTTTGATGAAAATAGCCGTATGATTTTCAATGAGATGTGAGAGTGAAGCACTTGATGCTAAGCTGTCGGGCAACACAATAATATGATAGGCTTTCTGTCTTTTTATTGAGGTCAAATTTCCAATTAAAACAGAATCTAAAACATAGGTTTGTAAGTTCGTGTCTTGACTGAAGATTTCAGAAAAGGAGCAGGTGAATAAAAGGAAAAATATAATTTTATATTTCATATCGTTAGACCTTTCCGCCGAAGGCTTGCATATTTTGATTATGATTTAGCAGGTCTCCTGACTTGCGTCTTATGCTCGGCCTTCCCTTTTGTTGACAAAAAGTGGCATTAAGATAAGCATAAGCTTTGTAGCTTACAGTTGCGGGGACAGTTTAGGACTTGCACCTAATTCCCTTTTCATTCCTAAAATGAGGAAACTAAATCTGAGCAAATTTAATATTTTTTTGAGAATATTTACGAAATTATTAGGATTAATTTATCGGTTTATCCAAACTGAAATCTAATATTTTTTTCTATTTTAGCTAAAAATATCAAGTATGTATCTTGAAACTATAGGAAAATATGCTTTAATGCTCAAAGAGGTCTTTAAGAAACCTCAAAAACCCAAGATTTTTTGGGAAAATTATTTCAAAGAAGTCGAAGATTTAGGAATCAAATCTATTGGGTTGGTTGGTTTTATCTCCTTTTTTATCGGTGGTGTCGTGACAATTCAAACCGCGCGGAATTTAAGTAATCCTTTGATAGACAAATTATACATCGGTTACGCCACTATTAAATCTATTATTTTAGAATTTTCGCCGACTTTTATTTCTATTATTTTGGCCGGGATTGTCGGGTCTTATATTGCTTCAACAATTGGAACGATGCGCATCACGGAACAAATTGACGCATTAGACGTGATGGGGGTTAACTCCTTAAATTATTTGGTTTTGCCCAAATTGGTTGCTGCGGTAACCTTTTATCCTTTTTTAATCACTATTAGTATGTTTTTGGGCGTATTTGGCGGTTGGGTTGTCGGCAATATGACCGGTATGGTTTTGTCAGAAGATTATTTAAAAGGCATTCGTTATTCTTTTGATAGTTTTGATGTTTTTTATGCCTTGATCAAAACCGTCTTTTTTGCCTTTTTTATTGCTACTATTCCGGCTTATTACGGTTATTATGTCAAAGGCGGCTCTTTAGAAGTAGGACGGGCGGCTACACAGGCTGTTATTTGGACCAGTGTCAGTATTATTATAGTCAATTACATTTTAACCCAATTACTTTTAAGCTAAATGATTGAAGTCAAAAACTTATATAAATCTTTCGATGGCAAAGCTGTTTTAAAAGGCATATCTGCTGTTTTTGAAACCGGTAAAACCAATATGATTATCGGGCGTAGTGGTTCAGGAAAAACGGTTTTTTTAAAATCTATCTTGGGATTGATCAAGCCGGACAAAGGTATTATCTCTTTTGACGGCAGAATTTGGGAACAGATGAGTGCAGAAGAAAAAAGACAAATTCGCAAGGAAGTAGGCGTTGTGTTTCAAGGAAATGCCCTGTTTGATTCTATGACGATTGAGGAAAATATCAAATTCCCGATGCGAATGTTTACACAATTGTCTCCCGAGGAAAAAAAGAAAAGGGTAAATGAAGTTTTGGAACAGGTCAATCTGGAAGGGGTGAATGATAAGTATCCTGCAGAAATATCGGGTGGTATGCAAAAGCGGGTGGCTTTGGCAAGAGCCATTGTCTTATATCCGAAATATTTGTTTTGTGATGAACCCAATTCGGGTTTAGATCCTAAAACAGCCATTATCATTGACAATCTGATTCACGATTTAACCATTCGTTACAATACGACAACAGTTATCAATACCCATGATATGAACTCTATTATGGAAATCGGAGAAAAAATTATTTTGCTCAAAGATGGTCATAAACAATGGGAAGGTGATAAGTCTGAAATATTTTTTACCGATAATCCGGATTTGAACGATTTTGTTTTTTCATCTGCTCTGTTTAAAAAAGTTAAAGAATTGGTACAAAAGGAAGGTCATTTCGATTAAGCAGAAAACTTATGTGGCAAGAACGGACCAAATTACTTCTCAAAAAGGATAAACTTCAGGCTCTAAATCGAGCGCATATACTTATTGTAGGCTTGGGAGGTGTCGGATCTTTTGCAGCCGAATTTTTGGCGCGAAGCGGGGTGGGGCAATTGACGTTGGTTGATGGAGATACGGTGGATATAACCAATATCAATCGCCAATTACCGGCTTTGCATTCTACCGTTAATCAAGATAAAACGGCAGTAGTTGCCGGTCGGCTTAAAGATATTAATCCGGAGATTCAGCTAAATATTATCTCCGAATTTATGCTTCCCGAAGTTTTTGAAGACTTGGTGTCGTCTGCCGATTTTGATTATATCATTGATGCCATAGATAGCGTTTCTCCCAAAGTTTATTTGATTTTGGCGGCCAAGCGTTTCAAAATTAAAATTGTATCGGCTATGGGCGCCGGCGGCAAAATGGATCCTTCTCAAGTAAAAGTTGCGGATATTTCCAAAACGCGTGACGATTATCTGGCTAGGGTCATCAGGAAGCGCTTGCGAAAAAAAGGTGTGCAAAAAGGCGTAAAGTGTGTCTTTTCAACAGAATTACAAGCTGCGGAAGCTTTGCAAATGACAACGGATAGTGATTTTAAAAAATCTCATTACGGCACCATTAGTTATATGCCCGCTTTGTTCGGTTTGTATGCTGCGGCTACAGTCATTAGGTATTTGACCCGAGACTAATTTATATTTTAATATTCACTTTTTGTAAATCTATTTCCGGCGGTTTTTTCCATTTGATATTGCATCCGATACTGGGTTTTTGTGCCGCATCGGGTATCATCTTACCTTCGGGCAATAAATCTAGAGCTTTGCGCAAATCTTTACCATCGTTAGGTAAATGATTCTTAGGGGTGCTCTCATCCATGCGTCCCCGATAAACCAATCGATTATTTTGATCAAAAACATAAAAATCAGGGGTACAAGCGGCTTGATATGCTTGTGCTGTTTTTTGTGTCTCGTCATAGAGATAAGGGAAGTTATAACCTACGGTTTTGGCTTGTTTGGTCATCAATTTAGGTGCATCTTGCGGATAATTTTCTACGTCATTTGAACTGATGCCAACAAACCCGATACCTTTATCTTTATAGGCATTTGCTATGTCGACTATTTGATTATTTACATGTAAAACATAAGGACAGTGGTTGCAAATAAACATAACAACCGTGCCGTTTTTACCTTTAACAGCATTAAAATCTAAATATTTACCCGATACGGTATCATACAATTTAAAGTCGGGTGCTTCAGTTCCCAGAGGAAGCATATTGGAAGGAGTTGCAGCCATAGCTTATTTTTTCAGGCTAATTTACGATTTATTCGATTGGCTGTCAAAAAAAATCAATATTTTTGCCTACATATTATAGCTTATGGCAAAACATTCTACCAAAAAATCGGCGCAATTACTTTCAAAAGCTTTACAAAAAGCAGGAATTAAAGATATTATCATTTCTCCCGGATCGAGGAATGCACCTTTAATTATAGAATTTACGTCAGCCGGATTTTTTAATAATTACAGCATTATAGATGAAAGAGTCGCCGGATTTTTCGCCTTGGGAATGGCACAACAAAAACAGCAACCTGTCGTATTGGTATGTACTTCAGGATCGGCTTTACTCAATTATTATCCGGCAGTGGCCGAAGCTTTTTACAGTCATATTCCTTTAATAGTGGTCAGTGCCGACCGGCCGCAAAAATGGGTAGATCAAGGTGAGGGGCAAACCATCCGACAGCATAATGTTTTTAAAAATCATTCTTGGTTGAATGCGACTTTGTCTGAAGTTGATTCCGAACAAAATTTTATTCAGGTTAAAAAGGCAATAGAAACAGCTATAGAAAAACGCGGGCCGGTTCATCTTAACATCCCTTTTGATGAACCTTTATATGAGCAAGTTGAAATAGAAGAAGCTGAAATTGGTATGATTCAAACTGAATTTCCTGCCAAAATTTATGAGGAGAGCGATTTGCAGCCCTTTGAAAAACTATGGCAGTCGGCTCGTAAAAAAATGATATTAGTCGGTCAGCATCCGGTTTCGGAGTTTTTGCAACTACAACTTGAAAAAATGGCTGAAGATCCGTCGGTTATTGTGCTTCATGAAAATATTGCTAATGTCAGTCACGAAAAATTTGTAGGTAATATCGATCAGGCTATTTTTTCATTAGACGAAACTGTTTTAAGCTCTTTAAAACCGGATATTTTAATGACAATCGGGCGAAATATTGTTTCAAAAAAAGTGAAACAATTTTTAAGGAAATACCCGCCAAAAGCTCACTGGCATATAGAACAGACCGATTTGCCCCCCAATACTTTTGAGGTTTTGAGTCAACATTTTAAGACAACACCGGAAATGTTTTTGAGTCAATTTCTATTTTTAGTTCAACCTGTTTTAGAAGCCTATTATCAACAAAAATGGCTTGAAATCAAACGAAAGCATCAGCTTTTACATCAGAAATTTTTAAAACAAACCGGTTTTTCGGATTTGAAAGCTTTTGAATTGATTAGTCAAAATATACCGGAATCATATATGGTGCAATGGGGTAATAGTTCTACGATTCGCTATGCCCAATTGTTTAACTACAAAGCATCGATTACGCATTTTTCTAATCGGGGTACTAGCGGGATTGACGGAGCTACATCAACAGCGATGGGCGCTGCTACTGCGGCGAAGATACCTACTGTTTTGGTGACGGGTGATATCTCATTTTTATATGATCGTAACGGTTTATGGCATAAATATTTGTCACCGGATTTTAAAATCATTTTGATTAACAACGGTGGCGGTGATATTTTTAATTTTATTCCAGGGCCATCAAAAACAGAGGCGTTAAATGATTTTTTTGTAACCAAACATCAATTTGAAGCTGAAGCCTTGGCTAAAATGCATCATTTAGCTTATCAGAAAATTGATAATTTGCGAGATTTAAAGCGTTTGATTAAACCGTTTTTAGAAAACAGGAAGACACCGGCTTTATTGGAAATAAAGACCCAAACGGTTGATAATGCCGGGATTTTAAAAGCTTATTTCGAATCTTTGAAATAGTTTACTAAGATTGTGGCGCCGGTTTTGCTTTTTTGATTTTAATTCTGAAATATGCAAAAATCAACGTCATAAT
>WGDF01000381.1 GCA_015493405.1 Flavobacteriaceae bacterium | reverse complement strand
GTTGAGCCGTTGTTTCGGATAAACTTTGATACTGTTGTTTTTTATCAAAAAACGTAAGGGCTTTGCCGGTTTAAAATAAATCAAACCTTTGAGATTTTGACGCGTGCTAACCGGATCGGAAAAATACAAAGTGATGACTTGATCGGGCTCATTGGTCAATGACAAATCCATCAATTTAAAATCGCCGAGTGCCGGAATTTTGATCACTTTTTCACCTTTGTTTTTGGCTTTAACCGGATTGCCGTTCCACTGTAAAATTAAAGTGTTTTCTTTATTACCACGTGCAATACTGTCGACTGTAAAATGATGCGTTTTGTGCTGATAATCATGCGTCCAACGAATTGTTTTTTGCAATGTTTTTTGAACAGCACTCAAACATTGTTCTACCTTATCATTGGCGGCAAAATCCGCCGTAGTCAGTTCACCTTCAAACTTATTCCATTTCAGATTTTGATTGTCATAAGCTTGCATGCCCAAAGTTTGCACATCAATAGCTTGGTTTTTGGTTTGAAAACCGAATTTAAAAGTTTTAAATGTCTCCGGTACATCCATAATTTTATTGAGATGGAAACGCGCTTCAAACACTTGTCCGTTGGGTAGTTTTTCATCCGGCTTAAAAACAATGGTATAAGGGTTGTCCCAAGTGGCAGCACCTTTTATGTCGGGGGTGAATTCCAAAACACCGGCATCGAGTTTATCACCGGCTTTGACTTTTTGTTTTTGAGTCAGTTCAATAACTACCGGATCACTGTTGGATATCAATCCTGAAGTAAAAGCATTGATATATGTGGTGAATTTTTGGTCGGATTTAAGCGGCCGTTTTTGGTCCTTACATGCCGTTAAAAACAGAACAGGCCATAAAATTAATACCAAATAACGCAATTTGAAAGCAAAACGCATAAAAATTATTTTTAAAATTTGTATAAAGATAGAAAAAAAACAGTAATAAAAATAAAGCGCAAAAAATCAATTAGGGTGAACGCAGCGCAATTATTCAATACCTCAATCTTGTTTCACTATGTCAAATATTATTTTATAAAATGCTGTATTTAAAAACGTTCAAATTTTAAAAAACCACTATCCATATCATTTTCAAACAAAAAAGATAGCTTTAAAACTTATTTAGACTCATAAAATAAATGAAGAACCGAAGTTAAATTACAATAAATTCTATTTTTTGGCACGATGTCCGTCATCAAAATTGTGATTCTCTTTTGTCGGGCGGTCTCCTTGCATAGGCGGCCGGGCGGATCGTGGCCTTGCGGTACTTTTATTGCTAATTTCATCCCATTTAAAATCATAATTTGGTGCTAAATTGCGTAATTTGTTAACGACAAAAGCTGTATTGACCGGTGGGCCGGCAGTAAATATTTGTACAATCTCATCGGCCTTGGCATCAAAAAATATTTTGATCAAGTAATCGGAATTGTGATTTTCTTGTTTAAATTTTTGCAGATAATTGATGGCCGTGATGATATTATTTTTGCCCAAAGCCAATTTTTGCCCCATCATATCCAAACCCCAACGGTGGTAAGTATAAACAGCCTTGTGATAAAACTTGGAATTGTCATTGAGGAGTTGCTCAATCAAATCGCCTTTTGAATTATTTTTATTGTCTTTGGCCCAGCCTGAAACATTATTCTGATCGGCATTGTTTTGTATGATTTCAGCCTTTTCAAAGAAAGGATGTCCTGCATTTTCTTTGAAGCTATCAAAATCATAGCCCAATGCTACATAAGCATAAAAAGCCAACGTGCTGATTAAATTGCTATCAAATAACTCTATATTGAAATCTAATTTTTCAAATTCTCGGTAATTAAATTCAAAATTCTTATCGACTAAATTTAATAACAAAGTTTCGTAATCGGAATTAAATACCGGACGGTAACTTCTAAAATACAATTCGGCTGTGATACTATTTTTATTGAGGTCGTATTTTTTGATATTGAGCAAAATATCGACCTTAATCTTTTCGTAGTCTTGGAACTGTTTATCGGTCCAGCGGCGTTTATTGATAAATTCTTCGATGGCTTTTTCCAAAGTTTTGAATACTTGCTTATTTGACCCGCGCACACTAGCAGCGTTAATAGTAACATTAGCTTTAAACTCTTGAGCTCTAAGCGGATTGACAAGTAAAATGAGACCTATAATAAAAAATAAACGTTGCATTATTCAGATTTTAATTTTAACAAATTTAGTGTTTTTTTGATAAATGAATCATTCATACAAATGTAAACGTATCTATTGTAATTTTATTTAACCAATTGTTTCTTTTTTGATTAACATCTGAATCACATCTCCTAAAGATAAGCCTACAAAAAGAAAATTACTAAAAAGGGGCATATTATTTTGCAATCAAATCAAAAATATCTCCTGCGACTGCTTTTTTAGTTTTAAGCGGAAAGTCAATTATTTCACCGGCTTGGGTCAAGATGCTAACCTTATTGGTATCGTGTTTAAAACCGGCATTTTTTTCACGTAGTGAATTCAATACGATAAAATCCAGGTTTTTTTGGTGCAATTTTTTAAGAGCATTGGCTTTTTCATTTTCAGTTTCCATAGCAAAACCAACAAGGATTTGATCACCGGATTTTTTTTGCCCCAATGACGCCAAAATATCTTTGGTAGCCCGTAATTGAAGCGTCATTGTCTTGCCGCTTTTTTTAATTTTTTGTGTAGCCGTCTGTTCCGGCGTAAAATCTGCCACAGCTGCAGCCATTATCGTAATATCAGCCTTGTCAAATTCGCTATGAACAGCCTCATACAATTGTGAAGCATTTTGTACTTTAATAGTGCGGATATTGGGGTGGTTGGCTTGCAAGTGCGTAGGCCCCAAAACTAATACGACCTCTGCACCGCGTGCAGCCGCTTCTTGGGCAATAGCCATCCCCATTTTACCACTTGAGTGATTTCCTATAAATCGGACAGGGTCAATAGATTCGTAAGTAGGTCCGGCGGTTACCAAAACCTTTTTACCCGTTAAATCACTTTTTTTTTTAAAGAAATCTTTAATCTGCGCAAAAATATGATCCGGTTCTTCCATACGCCCGTAACCGGTTAAACCACTGGCTAACACGCCTTTGGTTGCCGGTATAATATTGTAGCCGTAAGATTGCAGTTTTTTAAGATTGGCTTTGGTTGCCGGATGCGCATACATATCCAAATCCATAGCCGGTGCTATCATCACCGGACATTTGGCTGATAAATAAACCGCCAATAAAAAATTATCTGCTTGGCCGTGAGCCATTTTAGCCAAAGTATTGGCCGTTACCGGTGCAAAAATCATCAAGTCCGCCCATAACGCTAAGGCCACATGATTATGCCATTCTCCTTCTTTATTTTTGACAAAATCGGATATAACCGGCCGCTCTGATAAAGTGGCCAAGGTAACCGGCGTTACAAAATCATGCGCTGCCGCTGTCATCAACACCTGCACTTGCGCCCCTGATTTTTTGAGCATACGCACCAATAAAGGAATTTTGTAAGCGGCAATACCGCCACTCACACCAATAATGATAT
>WGDF01000380.1 GCA_015493405.1 Flavobacteriaceae bacterium | reverse complement strand
TTCGTTGTATTCCTTTGGATAATCCTTTGGAAGAGGGTAAAGATATGTTGACCGGCAAACCTTCAAAACAAAGAGTGCTTTTTGCCAAATCTTATTAATGCGTTTTTCTTAAAAATAAACCGTTAAATGCTCCATACCGACTTTATTAAACATCTGGAAGCAACTTGCAGTCAATTGGAACACAAATCGGTTCAATTGCGTGCTTATGAAACGGTACCAGGAGGCGATACCCATCAGGCTTACCGTCTGGCAATGACCGATAAAGATTATTTTATCAAGGTCAGTCAAGCTCTGGATTTGACTATTTTTGAGAAAGAAGCACTAGGCTTAAAAATGCTTTCTGAGACTTCCGGCTTTGTGGTTCCTGATGTTTATGACTGTGGCATTTTCGACAAGTCAGCTTATATATTGATGCCTTATATTCAAAGCATGCATGGGGTTGAAAATCCTGAGAATTTCGCTCAGAATTTAGTCAAACTTCATCATAATACTTCTACTGAATATGGTTTAGCTTCGGATAATTATATCGGTAAATTGCCTCAAAAAAATACTTTTAACGGAGATTGGATTGATTTTTTTTGGCATAACCGCCTAAAATTTCAACTGGATTTGGCCGGTGATAAAATTCCATTGGATCAGCGCAAGCAGTTTGACCGGCTTTCTCAGAAGTTGCCTGATATTTTAGTTCCTGAAAAGCCGGCTTTAGTTCATGGGGATTTGTGGCAGGGTAATTATTTTTACAATTTACAAGGACAGGCTGTTGTGTTTGATCCTGCCGTTTATTTCGGCCATCGTGAAGTGGATATGGCTATGATGAGTCTTTTCGGTGGTTTTTCATTGGAAGTTTACCATATTTATCAAGCTCTTTTTCCTATGCAACCTGATTGGAAAAATCGTTTAAAAATTTACCAGCTTTACCCTTTATTGGTTCATGTTAATTTGTTTGGTGCTGCTTATTTAGAAAGCATTCGTCAAGTTCTTAATTTTTTTGTTAAACCTAAATAAAATCATCCTTTGACAGGGATAAAAGTTTATTTTTGAAAGATTAAATTTTTAAAAGAATGAAACAACAGTTCAATATAAAAAATGAAATAGATCCTTTAAAAAGTGTTATTTTGGGTCGGGCCGACGCGAATGGTGTCGTGCCTACAGCCGGACAATGTTATGACCCCAAATCACGGGAACATGTCTTGGCAGGCACGTATCCGAAAGAGGCAGATATGGTCAAAGAAATGGCTGCATTTGAACAAATTTTAAAAAAATATGGAGTGAAAGTTTATCGGCCGGAATTGCTGAAAGGTGTCAATCAGATTTTTACCCGAGATATTGGTTTTGTGATTGAAGACAAATTTATCAAAGCCAATATTTTGCCTGATCGAGAGGCGGAATTTCAAGCGATTAATCCTATTTTGGCAGATTTTGATCAAAGTAAAATTATTCAACCATCTGAAGATGTTCATGTGGAAGGGGGAGATGTGATGCCGTGGCATGATTTTATTTTTGTAGGAACTTACCGACGTCCTGATTATCCGGAATATATTACTGCACGAACCAATGCTGCCGCTGTCGATTTTTTGCAAAACTTATTTCCTCGAAAGAAAGTCGTCCCTTTTGATTTGAAAAAGTCAAATACTGATCCCCGAGAAAATGCCTTACATCTCGATTGTGTTTTTCAACCGGTCGGCAACGGTAAGGCGATCATTCATAAAGCTGGTTTTTTAGACGAAAATCAATATAATTTTTTAGTTGATTTGTTCGGAAAAGACAATTTATTTGAGATTACTAAAGATGAAATGTATCAAATGTTTTCAAATGTTTTTTCTATTTCACCTGAAGTGGTTGTGTCAGAAGAAAATGCCCATCGTTTAAATCGTTGGCTCATAGCCCAAGGGTTGACAGTTGAAACGGTGCCTTACCAAGAAATCGCTAAGCAAGAGGGCTTGTTGCGTTGTTCCACTTTACCTTTGCAAAGAGCGCGTTAAATGGCAGCCGATTTATCTCAAAAAACTATTTTAGTAACGGCTCCGGATGGCTATGCCGAAAAGCTCATTTCATTAATCAGACAATTTAATGGTTTGCCGGTGCATTTCCCGGCTATTCAGACTTTTATCAAACCGGATTTGCATGACTTAACCAAACATCTTCAAAATATCCGGACTTATCCTTTTGTGGTATTGCCCAGCCGGACTGCTATTGATGCATTTTTTA
>WGDF01000379.1 GCA_015493405.1 Flavobacteriaceae bacterium | reverse complement strand
TATAAAGCGTAATTGGACGAGAAAGCGGTTACTTGATGCGTGTTTATCAAGTCTTTTATTTTAAATGCCGGTATGCCCATTTTAATTCCCAGTGCTTTGGCTTCATTGCTGCGCGCTATGATAATACCATCGTTATTAGAGAGCACTACAATAGGTTTATGCTGTAAGGCAGGATTGAAAACCCGTTCGCAAGAAGCATAAAAATTATTGCCGTCTACCAATGCATACATAAAAAAGTCTTTTGACAAAAATACAATTTTATCATTTGTCAGGCGTAAAAAAATCCGATGATTTTAGGTCACCGGATTTATAAATTAAAGTCAAAAAATTTATTTTGCAACCGGCACTAACATGCCATGGTGAAATAAATATGCAACAAAATAAGCAATAGGTGCAATGATAGCAAACAAGGCGATAGCATAAAGTATAGCCAGTCGGCCCATACCTTTGAGCTTACTGAAATCGGTAATGACGCCAATGCTAAAAAAAGTTAACATAAACATTAGCTTGCGAAAGCCGCCTTGCACGATATGACCGCCAATTTTTGCGTCCGGTAAGACAGTCGGAAAGAAATACATTAAGCCTAGATAAATAAGCCAGACCAACATATAGGCCATTACAAATTTAGGAAGCCGGAACCAAATTTCCGATTTTGGTGTTTTTTCTTTTCCGGTTTTTTGATCTACATTTTTGATCCAGACGATGGCTAAGACAAAAGACCAAATTCCAATGAAAATATCAATCCATATTTTGGTAAGTAAGGCAGCACTTAAGATCCAACCTTCTTCCCATTGCTCTCCTGTTTCTTTTAAGTGTTTAGATACCATTAATTCATCTAAAATAGCGCCGGCTGCAGCGTCTGCACCATCTGTTTTGACGGTCATACCCATTGCGGCACCGTTGACAATCGGTTCATTGGGGGCTAAGTTGGTCAGTGCCGGTGGTAAAATAACCAATTCGAACATAGCAAAAATCAAAATTAAACTTGAAACGGCAATCGGGATGATTGGTTTGGCTTTGATAGCACCGGCAGTAGCAATAGAAGCCGAAACACCACAAATAGAAATTCCCGATGATAAAACCGCAGCCGAAGCCCGGTTGAGTTTAAAATATTTACGGCCGATATAATATACAATAGGCCAAAACAACAGGTAAGCTACAAATGCAGCAGCAGCACCGGCCAGTGTAAGTTCATATGTAAATCCGGCGGCTTTCATCGTCATCATTCCCAATTTGATACCGAGTAAGACAATCCCTGTTTTGATAAACCATTCGGGTTTGGCCGCTTCTTTTATTTTACGGGCAAAGCCTTTAAAAAAATTACCGATGATTAACCCGAATAACAAAGCCAACATATAGGAAGCACCGCCACCAAGTTGTAAGCCCCAGCTCAAATGAAATTCTTGATAATAATTATGACCTTTGACATTGGCATTGATGGCAGATAAATGGGCTTCATGACCTAAAATCCAAGACAGCCAAGTCAAAAAGAAGATAACAGTAAAACCGGTAAAATATTTTTTGACATTTAATTTTTGATAATAAGCGCCGAGCGTGGTAAGGCCGGCAAAAACGACATATGTGATAAATAATGAGAGAAGTGGATGTAAATCATGATAAGTTTTTGAAGACGTTTTGAGTAATTTACTCCAAGAAAAATCATTAATAAGATTGGTCCATTCCCAAGCTTTGGGTTTGGCAATCCATCCAACAACATCGAGTCCCCAAATTGTTAACAAGCCAAGTCCAAAGAAAAATAGGCCGAGCCAAGCCGACCACCAGTCTTCAGTGCTAAACATACCACTGGTCCATTTTTTATTTATTTGTTTCATATATTTTTTATTTTAGTTATTAGTTAATTGATTATTTGATGTTTGTTAGTTGGTCATTTTGATCAAAGCTTGGTTGCCGGAGAACCCGAAGTGCTGAGAAATCTGGGTTCTATTAAGTGAGATTTTTTTCTGTGTTATGCCAATCCTATGAAAGTAGGGAACGTTAGGAGGTCGAGGAATCTTAAAATTAATACAAAAATCAACTGAGATTTCTCCACACTCATGCCTCGTTCGTTCAAAATGACAGGTAAAATATTTTTCACTAGCCAATAATTCATTTTTCAAAAGTGATCCTACGATTAAAATAATGCGGCATATACTGACGCATCCACGTAGGGAACCGGTCAAAATCAAAATACATTTGTACGGTTATTTCTTGGTCGCTATAAATTTTTTGCAATTCATTTTTGAGTTTTTTATCCATTTCGTCAAGGGAATCAGCTAGGATGTTGATTGCT
>WGDF01000378.1 GCA_015493405.1 Flavobacteriaceae bacterium | reverse complement strand
TGTTCAAATAATTACGGTCCCAATCAATTTCCCGAAAAATTGATTCCGTTATTTATCAATAACATCAAGCAACTGAAATCCCTACCGGTTTACGGTGATGGACAATATACCCGTGACTGGCTCTATGTTATAGATCATGCGCGTGCTATTGATGCAATTTTTAATCAAGGGCAAATAGGTGAAACCTATAATGTCGGGGGATTTAATGAATACACCAATATTGATTTAATTTACTTGCTTTGCGACTTGATGGATGACAAACTCAATCGCCCCAAAGGTGCGTCGCGTCAATTAATTAAATTTGTCAAAGACCGTCCCGGGCACGACAAACGTTATGCTATTGATGCAAACAAAATCAATCGGGAACTCGGCTGGTCGCCATCGGTTAACTTTGAAGAAGGTCTCTCGCAAACGATTGATTGGTATCTTGAAAATGAAGATTGGCTACAGCATGTCACATCGGGTGACTATCAGAAATATTATAATGAAATGTATGGCAATCGCTGAATGATTTAACAGTCCATATTATTTTTTTTAAATCTATCTAAAAAATTGTTTTCAAGTATTCATGGAAGACCGTTTAAAAAATTTACCGAAATTGGCCCGATTGAAACAAAAAAGTTTTAAAAAATTGGTTCAGAAAATCAAAAAACGGCCTCCAAAAGATTTTGACTATACCATGTCTGATTTAAACAACGCGGTTTTTGACCGAATAGATTGTCTGACTTGTGCCAACTGCTGTAAAACTACCAGCCCTATTGTAACTGAAAAAGATATTGACCGTATGGCTAAATTTTTAAAGCTGAAACCGGCGCAGTTCATCGCGAAATATTTGCAAAAGGATACGGACGGCTTGTGGATGATGCAACAAACACCTTGTGTCTTTCTTGATAACGATAATTATTGTCTCATATATGAAGTAAGGCCGAAAGCTTGCCGTGAATATCCGCATTTGGATCGGAAAAAGAATGTGCAATTGCTCAATTTACATCTAAAAAATACAGCAGTTTGTCCGGCTGTTTTTGAGGCATTTGAATTGTTGGAGAAAGAATTTTAAGTCCTTATTAAATTTATTCTTTTTTTAGTATTTCGGATTAATCGACATGACATTAATTCTATTCTAAACAAGTCTGGAAAAACATCAACGCTTTTAAATATAAAAACCTTAAATTTGCCTTATGATACTAGTTTACACCCCTAAAATAAGCTCTAGGCTCAATTATATTTTCAGGCATTTATTTCATAATTTAATGCTGGAGGAAATCAAGTTTACCACCAAAATTGAAGAATTTATTGCTTACAACGGGGTGAAATTTTCATATGCGCCACAAGCACTCGGTGGAGAGTTTCATATTCAATCTCATCCTATTTTATTTCAACAAGGCATCAAACCTCACGCTATTGAATTTGGTTTTTGGGATCGGGAACCTATTTTTTTTGAAGTCCCCCATTCCGATTTACCTTTTGATTTGTTTGCTGCGGCTTTTTATCTGTTGTCTCGATATGAAGAATACCTACCTCACCAATTGGATGAACATGAACGCTATGGCTATAAAAATAGCTTACAAATACAACATAATATCTTTAACAAACCCATTTTGGAAATATGGATTGAAAAATTTAAAGTAAAACTACAAGAGCGTTTCCCGGAATTAAGTTTTAAAGAACGACAATTTTATTTTGAACCACTCATCAATGTCAGTATGGCACGATTATATCAAGGCAAATCGTTTCTAAGATTTTTATTTGGTGGTTTCGATGATTTATTACATCTGAAAATTCGTCATTTCTGGCAACGTCATAAAGTGTATTTATTTGGTAAAAAAGATCCCTATGATACTTTTGATGATATTCTAAGCATCAAGAAAAAATACAAACATCCTTTGACCTTTTTTCATTTGTTGACCAATTACAGTTTATTTGACCATAATATTTCGGTTAACAAACACGAATACCAATCACAAATTAAATTTTTAGCCGATTATACCGAAACCGGCTTATTGACTTCCTACTATGCCGTTGATAATGAAGAGACCATTGAAAAAGAAGTCAAAAAACTTGAAAATATCATTCATAAACCTGTTGAGAAAGTACGAGCTCATTTTAACCGAATTAAGATTCCGGCAACTTACCAAACCTATAACGATTTGGAACTCAAAAAGGATTATTCCATGGGCTATAACCACAAAATAGGTTTTAGAGCCGGCACATCCATACCTTTTAAATTTTATGATATTGAAAACGAAACCGAAACACACTTAACTTTACACCCTACTGTAATATCGGATGTCATGCTTAAATACCAATACCATCTTAAACCCAAAAAAGCCTTGAAAATTATGCTTGAAGAAGGGAAAATTATACAACAATATAAAGGCCATTATTATCCTGTCTTTCACAATTTCATTTTATCTGACACCAGAGAATGGCGAAAATGGCATAACTTATATACTGAAACGATTAAACATTTTGCAAAACATGCTGAAACTTACCATCACTGATATTTTTTTCGATTTGGATCATACGCTTTGGGATTTTGACGCCAATTCTAAATTAGCTTTTGAAAAATTACTCCAAAAATATCATTTTCCTATTGACATCGATACTTTTTTGGAAGTCTATGAACCCATCAACAAACAATATTGGGCAGATTATGCCAAAGGCCTCAAGACCAAAAATGAGGTTAAATTTAACCGATTGGTTGACACTTTCAAAACTTTGAATATAGAAATGTCCCAAACCGAAATTGAAATTTTGGCTGATGCATATCTTGATTTTTTAAAACAAGAACACCTTTTGATCGATGGCACTATAGAATTATTGGACTATCTAAAAGATACTTACCGCCTGCATATTTTGACCAATGGATTCAAAGAAGTTCAGTCTGACAAGTTAAAACATTCAGGCATTGATCAATATTTTAATTACATGATTACTTCTGAAGAAATAGGGAAACTCAAGCCACATCCCGATGTTTTTAAACATGCGTTGCAAACAGCGCAAACTTTGGCACATCATAGTTTTATGATAGGTGATAATTTTAAAACGGACATTTTAGGCGCACAAAATGTCGGCATGCATGTCATCCATTTCGACCCTTATAATGAAAATGATGTAGATTATAAAATTATTCCTAAAGTTAAACATCTTTTGGAAATCAAAGAGATATTGTAAGAAATCTCTACCGGCCATAAGCACCTTAGACATTGAAAAATTGTTGAAAAATACAGAGTCAAAGCATAAAAGGAATCCCTTGAATGATAATGCATTCAAGGGATTTTGAACAAGTTAAAACAAAACCGGATTTATTTGACTTCGACTATCTTTTCTTCACTTTGCCATACCCCATGTTTGGTGCAATATGCCAAAGCAGTGAGTTTCATTTTACGTTTGGGCACAACTGAAAAGGTTACTTCCAATTGTTCGGATTGATTACCCAAAGTACCCGCCGGAATAATTGCTTCCCCTAACAGACGTTCCCCGTCGAATAAAGCAACTTTGTGAATATAATGATCAAAATCATCGGGGTGAGAATACTCTTTTCCAACTTTTACTTTGACATAATTCTTTTTGCCTTTTTCCATTGTATCATCGCTATAGATGAAAGGCGAATGGCGATCAATGTAATCCTTTTTGGCTTCTTTTTCGATGTGGTCTATTCCACTGTATTGATTGATTTTCATAATAATTTGATTTTATTGATTTGATTTTAAATTTTATTTTTATTCAAATTTTAAAGCATTTATAATATCATCATCGACCAGTTCCGGTAAATTGACTTGCAGCATAGGATTCTCGGCCATAGCACGCCGAGCTGTAAACATAGCATTATCATTACGTGCCCAGCTGCGACGTGAAATCCCGTTATTGACATCCCAATACAACATTTGTTTTAATCGCTTATCTGCTTCTTCAGATCCATCGAGTAACATTCCAAATCCACCATTAATGACCTCACCCCAACCAACGCCGCCGCCATTGTGTATGGACACCCAGGTTGCCCCACGGAAACTATCGCCAATGACATTTTGAATCGCCATATCAGCGGTAAACATAGAGCCGTCATAGATATTGGAAGTTTCACGAAATGGCGAATCGGTTCCCGACACATCATGATGGTCGCGACCCAAGACGACCGGAGCCGAAATTTCACCATTTTTAATCGCTTCATTAAAGGCTTCGGCAATTTTGATACGTCCCCAAGCATCGGCATATAATATGCGCGCCTGACTGCCTACTACCAATTTATTTTCTTGAGCGCCGCGTATCCACCGGATATTATCAGACATTTGTTGTTGAATACGTTCGGGTGCTGTTTGTTTTAATTCTTCCAAAACCTGTGTTGCCAATTGATCCGTTTTTTGTAGATCTTCAGACTTACCGCTGGTGCACACCCAACGGAACGGTCCAAAACCATAATCAAAACAAAGCGGCCCCATAATATCTTGAACATAAGATGGATAGCGAAATTTATTACCATCCATAATATTGGCTCCCGCACGACTTGACTCCAATAAAAAGGCATTGCCATAATCAAAGAAATAGGTGCCTTTGGCAGTATGTTTATTAATGGCATCTACTTGACGTCTTAAAGAAGCATAAACAAATTCTTTGAATTTTTCAGGCTCAGTTGCCATCATTCGGTTGGCTTCTTCAAAACTCAAATCGACAGGGTAATACCCACCATTAAAGGGGTTATGCAAAGATGTTTGATCACTACCCAAATCAATTTTTAGATTTTCTTGGTCAAATTTTTCCCAAACATCCACAATATTACCGATATATCCGAAAGAAATCACTTGCTTATTTTGCAAAGCTTCACGGACGCGTTGGGTCAAAATATCTAAATTGTCAATTATTTCATCCACCCAACCTTGTTTATGCCGTTTTTTGGCCGCTTTGGGATTAACCTCAGCTACGACGGACACAACACCTGCTATATTTCCGGCTTTAGGTTGCGCACCACTCATACCGCCCAAACCGGAAGATACAAACAATACCGGTTCATCTTGTGCTTTGCCGAAGCGTTCCACTATAATGCGTTTGGCATTTAAAATCGTAATCGTAGTACCGTGAACTATCCCCTGCGGCCCGATATACATATAACTGCCTGCCGTCATCTGTCCGTATTGCGTGTTGCCCAAAGCATTATGGCGGTCATAATCATCAAGAGAGGAATAATTGGGAATCATCATACCATTGGTAACCACCACTCGCGGGGCTTCTTTATGAGATGGGAATAAACCCATAGGATGTCCGCTATACATAGCCAGAGTCTGCTCTTCGGTCATTTCGGACAGATATTTCATCGTCAATAAATATTGTGCCCAGTTTTGAAAAACAGCACCATTACCACCATAAGTAATCAATTCATGCGGATGTTGAGCTACTTTCGGATCCAGATTGTTTTGAATCATCAACATAATGGCGGCGGATTGCTTGCTTTTAGCAGGGTATTCATCAATCGGTCGGGCATACATCTCGTAATCAGGGCGGAAACGATACATATATATTCTACCGTATTTGTTGAGCTCATCAGCAAATTCCGGAGCCAATTGAGCATGCCACTTCTTAGGAAAATAACGTAAAGCATTGCGCACTGCCAAACGTTTTTCGTCATCAGTCAAAATATTGCGGCGCGGCGGCGTATGATTCACTTTAGGATCATAGGGTTTAGGTTGAGGCAAATCATTAGGAATTCCTTGTGTTATAGCTTGTTGAAACGTGTTCATTATATTCATATTTATGGCTTAAAAATACAATTTTTTTATCACAAAATACTTGATATCTATCATTTCAATTAGGTATAAAGTCACTGAATTAAAAAAACATTATGGTATCAATAAATCTGATTTCAAGTTTTGCATCAAATGCTCATCCTCGACCTTCCAGCCATAAATTTTGGATAAAACATATAAATTTTGCAAATTCTCAAGCAATTGTTTTTTGGCTTTCAAGCGCAACTGTGATAAATTAATATGAGATTTTATTTTAGCAATAGCATCGGCATTGATCATATTCAAATCCTCCTTATCAAATTGATTGAGAGAACTTTGCTGTAAATCATAGTATTGAATACGTGGAAAAATTTCGACTTGTTCCTTAGGGATATTTGTGATGTGAATAAACTTGCGCGCACTGTCCAAACGGATTTGCAATTGACTCAAATCATATGAAATTTGAGCCTTGGCATTGACTAACAAAATAACATTTTTGTCAAACTGAAACATGTCAAACAGGTATTTATCACTATTTTTATAAGTATAAACCTCATTATAATAAGCTTCTGCCACAACCATCTTA
>WGDF01000377.1 GCA_015493405.1 Flavobacteriaceae bacterium | reverse complement strand
GATCAAGAGCGCGATAAGGAAATAATTGAAGAAAAAGAAATTCAAGATGGTTACGCTTATCAAAAAGATGTCTATGGCAATATCGTTAAAGATACCTTGGGCAAACCTATAAAAATTCCCCGTATGATCAAAGTGCGCAGTCGGGTGCATTTATACCAACAGCATAAAGAAGCCCAAGTTACGGCTCAAGCTGAAGTGGTGAATAACCGAACGGGTCAATTAGTCGATAAATTTCCCTTGCAAAGTAGATATGTTTTTGAACATAACTTTGCGACGGCAACCGGTGATCGACGGGCTATTCGCAATGAGTATCTCAATTTCTTAAAAGAACGACGCATCCCATTTCCTACCACCGAACAAATGGTTTACGATGCCGCACAAGATATAAAAATGCAGTTTAAAGACATTTTAAATCAAGCTAAATTTTAAAAGTTATGGCTGCTTTGATATTAAAAAGACCGGAAAAGTATATTGATAAAATGCGGTCTTACAATGTTTACTTAGACCATAAAAAAATAGGTAAAATAGGTAACAATCAGATCAAAACATTTGAGCTGTCATCCGGTAAACATACGATTGATACTCGAATTGATTTCTTGAAAAGTCTAAGTATAGATTTTGAAGTGCAAAGCGCCGACAGCACAGTTCATATGTGCGTTAAAAATAATGCAACACTTTGGGAAATTGGTCTGGTGAGTGCTGTAGGGGCTTTTGCTTCGATTTTTGTATTCAAGCACCTTATTGATGCCAATTGGTTTTTGGGTTTTCTGGGCTTATTCTTGTTTATTGGTATCGTATTAAAAATATACTATTCATTTAAACCTTACTTAACGCTTGAAATAGAAAAGAAATGAGTTTGTAAAATAATATTATTTTTCTCATCATAAATAACTTAAAAAAAATGTATTTTTACACATCAAAAATCTAAAGTTATGGAAATTGAAAAAGATATGACTATTGAAGATTTGGTAGAAGATTATCCTTTTGCCGAAGAATTTTTACGGGTCAAAGGTATCAAATGTATCCGTTGCGGCGAACCCATTTGGGGCACCATAGAAGATGCATGTAAAGAAAAAGGTTTCGCCGATGCACAAATTGACCAAATTATTATAGAACTGAATCAAGAATTAGAACAAAATAAAAATCAAAATAATGAGCAAAACAATCAACATACAAGACGTATTGAAACGTCTCGGATTAAAAGAGATTAACGAAGGGGTTTCAACCGGTACCAAATGGTTGGACACCACCGGAAAAATCAACAAATCTACTTCTCCTGTAGACGGTTCTTTAATAGCAAGCGTTAAAACCGCTACATTGGAAGATTATGAAACAGTAATGGAAACTGCCCAAAAAGCATTTGAACAGTGGCGTATGACACCGGCCCCTGTAAGGGCAGAAGTAGTACGCCAAATTGGTAATGCTTTGCGTGAGGCCAAAGAAGACCTGGGCGCATTGGTTACCTACGAAATGGGTAAAATTTATGTCGAAGGCCTGGGAGAGGTGCAAGAAATGATTGACATCTGCGATTTTGCCGTCGGACAAGCCCGTACTATGAATGGATTTAATCTGCAATCGGAACGACCATTGCACCGTTTGATGGAACAATATCAACCACTTGGTATTGTAGGCGTTATTTCATCTTTCAATTTTCCGGTTGCCGTATGGATGTGGAACGCCGCTTTGGCTATTACAGCCGGCGATGTGGTGGTTTGGAAACCATCGTCTAAAACACCTTTAACAGCCATTGCTTCTCACAAAATCATTGAAAAAGTATTACGTGATAATAAAGTGCCAGAAGGCGTATTTAACTTGATTATCGGACGTTCATCTGTTATGGGAGACAATTTCTTAGATGATAAGCGTGTTCGTTTGATGTCAATGACCGGTTCAACGGCAGTTGGTAAACGTGTTGGCGAACGCGTCGGCAAACGTTTGGGAAAAACCATTTTGGAATTAGGCGGTAACAATGCGGTTATCGTTACACCTAAAGCCAATTTGAATATGGCATTGATGTCCACAGTATTCGGCACGGTAGGAACCGCCGGACAACGTTGTACCTCAACCAGACGGATTATTTTGCATGAAGATATTTACGATGAATTTAAAGATAAAATGATCAATGCTTATAAAAAAATTCAACACAAAATAGGAAATCCTTTAGACCAGAATACTTTGGTAGGCCCTTTGCACGATATTCATGCTGTCAATCAGTTTAAATATGCTATTGAACAAGTGCAAAAAGAAGGTGGTAAAATGCTATTTGGCGGTGATGTTTTGGAAGGTGAAGGTTTTGAAACGGGCACTTATGTGGTACCTGCTATCGCCGAAGCTGAAAATCACTTTGAGATTGTGCAAGAAGAAACTTTTGCACCGATTGTTTATTTGATCAAATATAGTGGAGCTGTCGAAAATGCCATTGCCATTAATAATGATGTGCCGCAAGGTTTATCATCGGCTATCTTTACACAAGATATGCAAGAAGCCGAAAAATTCTATTCCGCTATGGGATCCGATTGTGGTATTGCCAATGTCAATGCCGGCACATCGGGCGCTGAAATCGGTGGTGCTTTCGGTGGTGAAAAAGATACCGGCGGTGGTCGTGAATCGGGTTCTGATGCTTGGAAAGCTTACATGCGCCGACAAACCACAACAGTTAATTACAGCTCGGATTTACCTTTGGCTCAAGGTATTAAATTTGATTTGGATTAGTTAGATTATTATGAATCTATAAATATAAGGACAGGCGGGTTTTAACTTGCCTGTTTTTTTTGGATATGGCCTTAAAGATTGAATAATATTGAACTCAAGTTATTCATAAAATGTTTATTTTTATAAAAAAATTAAAATGATCTTTAAAAGTAAGTTACCTCAAACAGAAACTTCTATATTTGCTGTGATGTCCGGTTTAGCCCGACAATATAATGCCATTAATTTATCACAAGGTTTTCCCGATTTTGCGGTTTCTCGTGATTTAATCGAAATGGTTTATCAGCAAATGTTAGCCGGTAATAATCAATATGCACCAATGCAGGGAGTGCCTGTCTTGCGTGAAGCCATTGCTCAAAAAGTAAAAAAATGCTATGACAAATCTATAAATCCGGATACTGAAATTACCATAACGGCCGGTGCAACGCAAGCTTTATTTACGGCTATTACCGCTTTTATTCGGAAAGGAGATGAAGCCATTATTTTTGAACCGGCTTATGACTCTTATGATCCGGCTATTAAACTCAATGGCGGCATAACCAAATATATTTCCTTATCTGCCCCTGATTTTAATATTGATTGGGATGAAGTGCAACAACAAATCACGTCTAAAACAAAACTCATCATTATCAATACGCCTAATAACCCCGGTGGTTTTGTCTTTTCAAAAGATGATATGCTGCGTTTGACCGAGATAACGAGGGATACCAATATCATAGTCATTAGCGATGAAGTTTATGAGCATATTATATTTGACGGTTTGCAACACCAAAGTGCTTTGAAATTTGATGAATTGTTTCAAAGAAGTATCGCTGTTTATTCCTTTGGCAAAACTTTTCATGCAACGGGTTGGAAGACCGGCTATGTTATAGCGCCTGAAAAACTGATGAATGAATTTAGAAAAGTACATCAATTCAATGTGTTTTCAGTTAATACACCCATACAATATGCTTTGGCTGATTATTTATACAATCCTGAAAATTATTTGTCTTTACCGGATTTTTACCAACAAAAACGTGATTTTTTCACGGCGCATATAGCAGCTTCAAGATTTAAAATCATTCCTTCACATGGCACTTATTTTCAGTTGCTGGATTACAGTGCCATTTCCGATAGGTCTGAATATGATTTTGCCGTATGGTTAACGCGGAAGAAAGGCGTGGCAGCTATTCCGGTTTCATCCTTTTATCACGACAAGAAAAATCAACAGATTTTGAGGTTCGCTTTTCCAAAAGCAGACACAACTTTAGAAAAAGCCGCTGAGATATTGAACCGGATTTAAAATGAAAGCAGAACAAATTAAAATATCATTGATACAAGCTGATTTGGTATGGGAGCAAACAGCTGAAAATTTGGCGCATTTTGACCAATTATTAAAGCAAGTTCCACGAGATTCAGAAGTAGTTGTTTTACCTGAAATGTTTTCAACGGGTTTTACAATGGCCGTTCAAAACCTTAAAAAACCGGTTGGAAAAGAAGCTTTTATTTGGATGCAGAAAAGAGCGGAACAGTTCCATAAAATATTGGTTGGTAGCATTTTAACAGAAGATAATCAGCACTATTTTAACCGGATGTTTTGGATGCGTCCCGATGGCTCTTTCGACTTTTATGACAAACACCATTTATTTCATATGGGCGATGAACATCGGGTGATGACTGCCGGCCACCAAAGACAGGTTATAAAATATAAAGGCCGGCGATTTTTATTGCAGATTTGCTACGACTTACGATTTCCGGTTTGGTCAAGAAATACCTATGACCCCAAAACAGATACTTATAATTATGACGCCATTATTTATATTGCCAATTGGCCTCAAAGCCGGCGACAAGCTTATCTCAGCCTGTTAAAATCAAGAGCAATTGAAAATCAGTCTTTAGTTATTTGGGTCAATAGAGTGGGGCAGGATTTTTACCGAAATTGGCATACAGGTGATTCTCAAATTATCGATGCAAAGGGGAATATATTAACAAAATCAGAAGAGGGGAAAGAAATAATAAACTCTTTTAGCTTGAATTTCAAGACCTTGGATTCTTTTCGAAATGATTTTAAAGTGGGTTTAGATTGGGATAAATTTAATATTTTTTAACATTCATAGCGTGTTTATGTAATAATTTTTGTAATTTTGCATATTAATGTTTAATCAAGTCATTATGAAATTATTTTACTTTTCTATTATTACATTATGGTCTTTAGCTTTATCGGCACAGCTTACCAATAAGGGAGATTTTAAGATTACATCCGGTTCGACTGTTTATATTTCGGGATTGGATATAGTCAATGATAACGGTACCAGTCATATTTGGTCCAATGATGGTCATTTCATCTTTAAAGGAGATAATTTTACCAATAATGGCACTATGGATGCTGCAGCTACCGGCACTACTGAATTCAGTGGGGTTAATCAACAAGCTATCAAAGGAACCAGCACAGCTTATTTTCATAATTTAAATATTAATAATGCCAATAATGCCGTTGTTCAAGAATCTATAGTCGATACCGATAATATGACGGTTAGTGACGGCGCTGTGGATTTTGATTACAAAGTTTTAACCGATAAATCTTTAACGGTAAACGATGTTGCAACTCTAAATGGTGATGTCCGAATGGAAGGCTCTGCCCAGTTGATTCAAACACATGCCGGCGTTTCAAATAATACAGGTGGTAAATATTTATGGATAGACCAACAAGGAACGACTAACCAATATTGGTATAATTATTGGTCAGCTCCTGTAAACAGAGGTGGTGTATGGCGTATGATGTACCTTAAAGATGGCGCTCAAGGTGATAATGTCAATCAAAATAAATACCCTGATGTTCAGATTATCAGTAATAACAATGCGACCAATGATTTGCCTGGCCAAACCCATCCTGTAACTTTAAATGCTTACTGGGTTTATGCTTTTAAAAATGCTTTAGATGGCAGTTATCAAGGTTGGTATGATAATCATATTCAACAAAACGGAACCGTATCTCCCGGAGAGGGTTATACGATGAAAGGCCCCGGTGTGGATAAAGATTTGAATGCTGCCAATGGCAATGCTACAACGGAATATGAGAGTTGGACTTTTGCGGGGCTCCCCAATGACGGAGATTATAGTTTGACCATTGATCCGGGAAATGACTATTTGATTGGAAATCCTTACCCCGGTGCGTTGGATGCCGATAAATTTATTAAAGATAATATTTCAGCGGGCAACGGCGGTAATAATGCTTCGGATATTTTTAACGGCACTTTATATTTTTGGGAACAAACGGGAGGCAATGATCATTTTGGTCGTAATTATCAAGGTGGCTACGCTACTTATGATTTAACCGGAGGTACACCTGCCACTTCTTGGATAGATGGCTCTTCAGTAGGCACTAAGACGCCTCAACAATTTATACCGGTGGCACAAGGCTTTACGGTTTGGTCTGAAACGACAAATGATGGGGGTAATATTTTATTTAAAAATTCGCAACGAAAATTTGAGACCGAAGGTGCCAATAGTGTTTTCATCAGACCGGCAGCTCAAACCAATATACGTCTCGGCTTGGATACGCCTTTAAATTACCACCGTCAATTGCTTTTAGGAATCAGACCTCAAACGACAAATGGTATTGATGTAGGTTGGGACGCCCCCAATTTTGATTCTGATTATCCCGGAGCTGATATGTATTGGTTGATCAATAATAACCGAGATTTCTTAATTCAGGCTGTGCCTACCTTAACTGAAGATTCTAAATTTCCGTTAAAAGTCGTTATGGCTTCTGATGATACGGTATCAATCGGTATAGATGAAGTCGAAAATTTGCCTGCCGGTATATCCAATTTGTTTATTTATGATGATTTTGACCAATCATACCATGCGATCAGTGCGACTGATAAATTTGAGGTCTTTTTAAATGCAGGGACTTATGAGGGTCGTTTTCAATTGGTATTTAAAGATGCGGCAGCATCCAATCCCGAACTGCAGCTGAATGATATTTCCGCTTATTTTGACACCGTCAATCATGATATTGTGATTTTGAATTCACAACAACAAAACCTTTCCAATTTGCGACTGTATGCTTTAACCGGTCAAGAAGTTTTGTCTGAGAATTTAGCTTCAGCGGCTAGTGAGATTCGTGTTCCGGCTCAATTGACAACCGGCATTTATCTATTGAAAGTTATTTCAAATGATCAAAAAACATATACGACCAAATTGATAATTAAATAAGTTAGAAACTCTTTTAAACAAAAAAGCCCGATTCATCAATCGGGTTTTTTTTGGGATATTATATTGATCTTTTTTTTTGTGAATTGTTCGCTTGGAACAAACAATGGTATTTTTTGCAAGTTGTTTATAGTTTTGTTTACCTTCGGTGTATTCATCGCAAATAATCTTTGGATATATATTAAGCTACTTACAAATTGTCTACTGCATGCATAACATTTATACAATTTTTTGCTGCTTTTTATTCTATTTTTTCTTTGTAACTGAACTATTACAGCACACAAATTTTTTTAATTCATAAACTTTGATTTGCGCCAAAGCTTATAAAATCAATGCATTCGGAAAATTTCAGGCTACTTTTTGTTGATTAAGCCTAAATGCCAAAATGTCACTTGTTTTTGTTATAATGTCAAAATAAGCAGAATGGATTTAATTTTGATAGGATATTTACGAAAACTTAAAATATATAGACTATGATCTTAACAAAAAAACATTTGAATATTCTAGAAGCAATATTCGATAAAAAAATCAATAGTATAGAAGCTTTAGAAGTCTTAAATGACAATAAAGATTATTTATATTATGTTCAATTAGAACAAATGGGCTTATTGCGCGAGGATGAATTCCATTATTATTTGACCTATCCGGGAATGATGTTGATGGAAGCTTACAAAATGGCTCAATACAATGGCGTTATGCCGGATATCAATTCATACCATGATGATTTTAAATTTGTGGGCAGCCGTATTATCAATATGCTTTATACTGCCGAAATGGCTAAAGATAAAGTCAATGCTATTATTCGCCCTAAATTGGAAAAACGCGGTATGGTTAATGGAGATGTTTTGAGTGAATTCGGTAAAAAAGTTTTGGAAGTTTATGAAGAGGTTGAGCCTTATTTCTATGTCAATAAGCCTCTTCAAGAATTTTTGAAGAAAACCTTAATTGGGCCGGCCCCAAAACGGGAATTATTAGAAGCCGATAAATTTCAAATTATGGAAAGTGAAGCTTTAAGATTGCTCTCTTTTTCTGCGCCTGATGGTAATTTTTATAATTTGAGCGGTGTAGGACAGCAAATAAAAGCTGCCTTGCATAAAGGTGCTTTTTTCAAACCCATTACCCAAGCATATTTCGAGGCACTATTCGAATTGGCTGCCGGTGGAGACATTGAGGATGAACAACTCAAACAAGATTTAATAGCCCAAGCCGTTATTGATCCTGATGCTAACATTTTGCCTGCCGGAGCACACTTATTACGAGCCGGAGATTTATACTTCCATGGTTTTTATGACGAACCTATGAGCATTGATATTGATGAAGTGGAATTCGGCGTTTTGGCAACTATTAAAGAAATCAATGATGAGACAGCCAAAAATCCGGAATTTTTTGCAACTAAAGCAAATATAAAAACAGAATTTATTGATAAAAAATTTAAAGAAGCGCAAGCTTTAAAAGAGAAATGGGGCAGACGGCTCAAAGAATTACCTAAAATCAAACAAAAATATATATCAGAATTGGAACAAGCCAAAACAGCTGAAGAATGGTTTCATAAAGTCTATGATTTTGACGCCGCATTATTCGGATTACATGGCTTTCATTTGATTGCACCGGAAGTTAAAGATGATAAAATGTATTATGTTTTAACTGAAGATGGCCGAAAAGTTTATAATATCCTCAAAGAGAATCCGCGAGAAATTCCAGCTGAAGCAGTTAAAGCCATTACTATTGGACGCCATTTATTCTTTGCTCCCGATGGTCGTTGGATTGAAAAAGCCAAAAAAGCCAAAACAATTGAAACGGCTCCAACACCTACAGGACGTTTCTTTGCGCGCTTAGCTTATAACAAAAAAACACCCAATCTGACCAAATATGGCTTGGAAGTGATGAAACCTATACCTTATACTACAGGTATTTACCTTAGCGACTTGATGACCTACCTCAAAGATTATGATCAAGATGAAATTATCCAA
>WGDF01000376.1 GCA_015493405.1 Flavobacteriaceae bacterium | reverse complement strand
TTTGAAAATGCCGTAGTAGATCGCCTCGATAGTGATACCACCCGAGGTAAAACTAGTTTTGCAAGCATTATCAGTAAATTTCAAAATTTAGAAACCCATATTTTGGTTGGCACACAAATGTTGGTTAAAGGTTTGGATTTTGCACAAGTCGGGTTAGTTGTAGTGATGAATGCCGACCAATTGCTGTTTTACCCCGATTTTAGAGCAGACGAACGCAGTTTTCAAATGCTTATGCAAGTCGCAGGCAGAGCCGGTCGACAAAAAGAACAAGGAAAGGTTATGATTCAGACTTTTAATCCGGATCATCCGGTCTTGAAAATGGTATTAAAAGCTGATTATGACCAACTGTATCAAATGCAAATGCAGCAACGACGTGATCTGTTTTACCCGCCTTATAGCAAAATGATTAATTTTAAAATCAAAGATCGAAATTTACAGAAATGTATTGATGCTGCCGAATGGTTACAAAAATCTTTTCAAAATGCCTTTGAGAAAGTTTTAGGCCCCTCCGACCCGCTCATTGCACGCATTAAAAATAAATATATCAAAGAAGTTTTAATCAAGTTACCACCTTCCAAAACTTTGCCCGAACAAAAACGTCATATCCTGAAAATACTGCATACCTTTCACAATATTGCCTATTTTAAATCCGTGCAAATCATTATTGACGTGGATCCCTACTAAACTCAATCATAGATTAAATATTTTTTTCTGATTTGTTTAAATTTCTTAAGATCTGCTTGCCATTTTGATTTGATTTTAGAAGCAGGCAAACCTTTGATAATATCCTGTTGTAAAGTTTGAACACCGGCAAGTCTGATAAAAAATTTATTGAAAAATTTTGTTTTCAATGAATCAGGATAAGCTTGATAGGCCTTGATTAACCAATCGAGATACAATGCTGTCGGTGGTGTTATCCGGCGCAAATCTTGACCATAGCATCTCTCGCCTTTGTGTATGGGCCATTTGCTGGCAGCATTGGGTTGAGGAACAAAAGAAAAACCCGTCTTTGGCAAATCAGGCGATCCGTAAACCTGAAACGGGAAATCCGTGCCCCGTCCGACGCTGACATCCGTTCCTTCAAACAAACAAAGCGACGGATATAATCGAACCGACTGATAATCAGGAAGATTAGGTGACGGCTTTACCGGTAAATGATATACGGACTTGTGGGTGTAGTTTTTAATGGGTATAACAGCCAAATCTACTTGAATGCCGTTTTTCAACCAATGTTCCCCGTTAATCATTCGGGCATATTCCCCTATCGTCATAGCATATACAATCGGGACAGGATGTAACCCGACAAAGGAAGTGTTTTGAGAATGCATAACCGGCCCTGCTATATAATCGGCATTGGGATTGGGCCTATCTAAAACGACAACCGGCTTGTGTTGCTCCGCAGCGGCTTCCATAACATAATGCAGTGTGGATAAATAGGTATAAAAACGCGCGCCTACATCTTGAATATCAAACACAACGACATCTATATCTTTTAAATCATCTGGTGTAGGTTTTTTATGCTTACCGTAAAGTGAAATAATCGGTAAACCGGTTTTGATATCTTTTGAATTTTCGACATGCTCTCCGGCAGAGGCTTTTCCACGAAATCCATGTTCCGGTGCAAAAACTTTAACAATATTAACACCACGATGCAACAAAGTATCTACCAAATGTGTGCCATTGATTTCTGATGTTTGGTTGCCGACTATAGCCACTCGCTTATCCTTAAGTAAGGTCAAATAAGATGCCATATCATAAGCACCCGGCAAAATCTTATGACTGTTTGTTTGTTTTTTAGTCCCCATTCTGCGGTTGGCATTGCTTTGACAGGAAAAAACAATTAAAAATAGGACAATACTTAATAAATATGTATTTTTGACTTGCATAAATTTAAGGGATTTTGAATCATAATTTTTTTATAGCCAAACGTTTATTAAGGTCCGGCGACCACAAAAATAAGATTTCTTCGCCGATTATTAAAATCGCAATCACGTCAATTGCCATTGGTATGGTTATTATGTTGATTTCTATGGCGACCGGTTTTGGCTTACAACATAAAATCCGAGAAAAAATCTCAGCTTTTTCCGGTCATATTATCATCAGCAATTATGACACCAACCAATCAGGATTAACCTTAAAGCCTATTTCCCTCCATCAAGATTTTTACCCGAAATTCAAATCTATCAAAGGTATAAAAAATGTGCAAGCATTTGCTACTATCGGCGGCATTATTCGCACCCCAAAAGATTTTGAAGGCATTATCCTCAAAGGGGTGGACAGTCTTTACAACTGGGATTTGTTTAAGCCTTACTTAGTCAAAGGCCATATCCCGCATTACGGTAAAAAAATGAATGATAGTATTATTTTGTCTCAAACCATTGCTAACCGGCTGCACTTAAAATTACATCAAAAAATCAATACTTTTTTTCTGAGACAAGGTTCACAAAAACCACAATTACGGGTATTTAAAATTGCCGGTATTTACGATTCCGGTTTTGATGAGTTTGATCGCACGTATTTAATCGGCGATTTAAAAATGGTTCAAAAACTCTATAAATGGCCCGATAGTTTAACCGGAGGGTTTGAAGTCGTACTACAAGATTTTGATCAAATTGTCCCAAAAACTAAAGAAATTTATGAAGCCGTCCCTTCTACTTTGAATACCGAATCCATTATTGAAAAATACCCTTTGATTTTTAATTGGCTCAATATGTTTGACTTTAATATTTTATTGATTTTGGTCATCATCATTTTTATAGCAGGGCTCAATATGATTACGACGCTATTGGTATTGATACTTGAAAAACGACAATTTATAGCCATTATGAAAGTGCTGGGAAGTTCCAATAAAAAACTTCAGCATATTTTTCTCATTCAAGCGGCTTATATTATCAGTATTGGCTTACTGATAGGAAATATATTAGGATTAGGTCTGATTTATTTACAAAAAGAATTTGGCTTTATCCGTCTCAATCCTGAAACTTACTATGTGCGTACCGCACCGGTTTTTATCAATTTAAAAGATATTATTTTACTCAATGCAGGTGTTTTATTAGCTATATTATTGATGCTTTTACTTCCGGTTTTGGCCATCAGTAGAATCTCTCCGGTTAAGGTGTTGAAGTATGACTAAAAAAGAAAAAGATTCTAAATCCACCCGTCCCGATCCAGGCTTCGGTATTGAATAGCTTCAGCAATGTGATGATTTTCAATGTTTTCTACCTGCTCCAAATCAGCAATTGTTCGAGCTACTTTTAAAATACGATCATAAGCACGCGCAGATAGATTGAGCTTTTCCATAGCATTCTTGAGCAAATTTAAAGAAGAGTCATCCAATTTACAAAATTGTCTAATTTCTTGGCTGTTCATTTGGGCATTATAATGTATTTTTTCTTTATCTTCAAACCGACGGGTTTGGATTTTTCGAGCGGCAATAACCCGTTTTCTAATCACTTTGCTCGGTTCTCCTCTACGGTCGTCAGACAATTTGTCAAATGGTACCGGATTGACCTCAACGTGAATATCAATTCGGTCCAAAAGCGGACCTGAAATTTTGTTTAAATAGCGTTGCATTTCTGCCGGACTTGAAGTCATACGGCTGTCACCATCGTTAAAATAGCCTGATGGACTTGGATTCATACTAGCAACCAACATGAAACTCGCCGGATAAGTTACCGAAAAACGCGCACGTGCTATATTGACTTCGCGATCTTCCAAAGGTTGCCGCATCACTTCCAATACCGTTCGTTTAAATTCGGGCAATTCATCTAAAAATAACACCCCGTTATGCGCCAAAGATATTTCACCCGGCTGTGGATAGCTGCCACCTCCGACCAAAGCAACATCGGAAATGGTATGATGCGGACTGCGAAAAGGCCGTTGACTGATAATCCCCATTTCATTTTTGAGTTTGCCGGCTACCGAATGTATCTTCGTGGTTTCCAAAGCTTCCTGCAAAGCCATCGGGGGCAAAATACCCGAAATTCGTTTGGCCAACATCGTCTTGCCACTTCCCGGTGGCCCTATCATAATAATGTTATGTCCACCGGCTGCAGCAATTTCCAAACAACGTTTGACGGTTTCCTGACCTTTGACATCGGCAAAATCAAATTCAGGAAACTCGAGTTGTTTGTAAAATAAATCTTCCAAATCAATCTGCTCCGCTTGCAAATTTTGTTTTCCTTCAAAAAAATGAATAACTTCAGAGATATTCTGAACGCCATAGACTTTTAAGCCATCTACTATAGCAGCTTCTTTAGCATTTTGCGCCGGTAAAATAATGCCTTCAAAACCCATTTCTTTAGCTTTTAAAGCAATTGGCAAAGTGCCTTTTATGGGCTGTAAACCACCATCGAGCGAAAGTTCACCCATAATCATATATTTTTCCAAATCGTCAGTTATCACCTGTCCGGTTGCATGCAATATACCTATGGCGATACTTAAATCATAAGCAGAACCTTCTTTACGCAAATCAGCCGGCGCCATATTGATAATATATTTTTTACCGGGCAAACGATAACCTATATTTTGAAGTGCAGCTGTGATCCGAAAATTACTTTCACTAACCGCTTTGTCGGGTAAGCCAACCAAATGGTAGCCGATACCTTTATCAACATTGACCTCAATGGTTACAGGATGCGCGTCAATTCCAAAAATAGCAGCAGCAAAAACTTTTGTGAGCATAAAATTAATCTTTTGTAAATCCTAACAAATTTAATATAAAAAAATTAATATGGCATTAAAAACATAATATTGCCCATTACTATGTTGATAAAAAAAGCGACAGCCCCCCGAATTTGGGGCTGTCGCTTTGTATTCATTAAATATGAATACGATTGATTTACTAACTAATGTTAATTATTTTACTTCTTCAAAATCGACATCTTGCACATCATCATCACCCTTTTGTTCGTTTTGGGTTTGACCGGCTTGTGCAGATTCTTGACCGCCTGAAGCTTGTGCTGCATTTTGAATATCTTGACCTATTTGCGTCAATAATTCTTCAGCTTGTTTGGTTGCAGCTTCAGCCAAATCGGCATCTTGTTTATCATAAGCTTCTTTAAGTTTTTTAACCAAATCTTCAACTGCTTTTTTATGGTCATCAGAAATTTTATCTTTATGTTCTTCAACTAATTTTTCTAATTGGAAAGCAGTTGCATCAGCTTTATTCAGTTTTTCAACTTTTTCTTTAGCTATTCTGTCAGCTTCGGCATTGGCTTCGGCTTCTTTTTTCATTTTTTCAATTTCATCTTTGCTCAAACCACTGGAAGCCTCAATTCGGATATCTTTGGATTTTCCGGATTTTTTATCCATAGCCGTAACGTGAATAATACCATCAGCATCAATATCAAAAGTAACTTCAATTTGCGGTTCGCCACGTTTTGCCGGGGGAATACCTTCTAAGTGGAAACGGCCAATAGTTTTATTGTCTTTAGCCAAAGGTCGTTCACCTTGTAAAACGTGAATTTCAACACTGGGTTGGTTATCTTGAGCCGTAGAAAAAGTTTGAGATTTCTTAGTCGGGATGGTTGTATTGGCATCAATTAACTTGGTCATCACACCACCCATAGTTTCAATACCTAAAGATAAAGGCGTTACATCAAGTAACAAGACATCATCAACATCTCCGGTTAAGACAGCACCTTGAATACCGGCACCTTGAGCCACTACTTCATCAGGGTTGACATTTTTAGAAGCTTTTTTGCCGAAGAATTTTTCAACTTCTTCAACTACTTTAGGGATTCGTGTAGAACCACCAACCAATATAACATCATCAATATCTGAGGGTTTTAAACCGGCTTGTTTCAAAGCTTCTTTTACGGGATTCATAGCCCGTTTGACTAAATCGTCTGTCAATTGTTCAAATTTGGCCCGTGTCAATTTTTTGACTAAGTGTTTAGGACCGGAAGCTGTTGCTGTAATATAAGGCAAATTGATTTCAGTTTCCGGAGAAGATGACAATTCAATTTTGGCTTTTTCGGCAGCTTCTTTCAAACGTTGCAAAGCCATGGGATCTTTTTTCAGATCAATACCTTCTTCCTTTTTAAACTCGTCAGCCAACCAATCTATAATACGTTGGTCAAAATCGTCACCACCCAAATGGGTATCACCGGCAGTTGATAAAACTTCGGTTACACCATCTCCTATATCCAGAATAGAAATATCAAAAGTACCACCTCCAAGGTCAAATACAGCAATTTTCTTTTCTTTATTAGATTTGTCCAAACCATAAGCCAAAGCGGCGGCAGTCGGTTCGTTAATAATCCGTTTGACTTTTAAACCGGCAATTTCTCCGGCTTCTTTGGTAGCTTGACGTTGGGCATCATTAAAATATGCCGGAACGGTAATCACCG
>WGDF01000375.1 GCA_015493405.1 Flavobacteriaceae bacterium | reverse complement strand
CCGGCTTTATTGGAAATAAAGACCCAAACGGTTGATAATGCCGGGATTTTAAAAGCTTATTTCGAATCTTTGAAATAGTTTACTAAGATTGTGGCGCCGGTTTTGCTTTTTTGATTTTAATTCTGAAATATGCAAAAATCAACGTCATAATAGGGCTGAGCCAATTAAAGACAGCATAGACAAAATAAGATTCCGTTGGCACGCCAAGCACTTTAGCGTTATAAGCGCCGCCAGTATTCCACGGGACTAAAACGGAGGTAACGGTCCCCGAATCTTCCAAGGTGCGACTCAGATTCTCCGGGGCAAGGCCGGCATCGTCAAAAGCCTGTTTATACATTTTCCCGGGGACGACAATAGCCAAATATTGATCCGAAGCTGTTGCGTTGAAAAGAATGCAAGTTAAATCTGTGCTGGCAAATAGGCCAAATATACCCTTGAATCCTTTGAGAAGTGTTTCACTGATCTTCTTGAGTGCCCCGATGGACTCCATAATGCCACCGAAAAACATAGCACTAATAATCAGCCATATCGTTGATAGCATACCTTTCATACCACCGGAATAAAATAATTCGTTTAAAATGGGATTGTCGGTATGGATATTGAAATCCCAAACAATGGCCTTCATAATACTTTTATAAGCACCGATATAATAATTGGTGTTTTTGGACATTATTTGTAGTAACAAATCTTTTTGAAAAAATAAAGCGGTCAATCCCCCCAACAAAACACCGGCAAGTAAAGCCACCAAAGGTGGTGTTTTCTTTACAATCAGGAATATAACAAAAGCCGGCACCAGCAATAAAGCCGGATGGATAAAAAATGATTTTTTGATATCTGCTAATAAAGCAGTAGTGTCTTGTATTTGATTACCGGTGTGAAAAAAACCTAAAATAATAAAAATGAGCAAAGCTATGCTAATGGTCGGAATAGTGGTATACATCATGTAACGCACATGCCGGTAAAGGTCAACGCCGGCAATGGCAGAAGCAAGATTGGTCGTATCGGACAGCGGCGACATTTTATCACCGAAATAAGCACCGGAAATAACAGCTCCGGCTACCATTTCCGTTGGAAAACCTAGGGCTTTGCCAATCCCGATTAAAGCAATACCAACGGTGGCTGTAGTGCTCCAAGAGCTGCCTATAATTAAGGAAACTATGGCGGTTATAATGAGAGTTGAGGCTAAAAAGATACTCGGATTGAGTAATTTTAAACCATAGTAAACCATAGTCGGGATGACACCGCTTAACAGCCATGTGCCGGTTAAAGCCCCAACGAATAACAGAATTAGAATGGCACCACTGGTAGATTCTATATTTTTAGAAACCCGGGCCAACATTGTTTCATAATCCACGCCATATTTAAAACCAATGACGGCTGCTACAGCGCCGGCTAATAAGAGCGCAAACTGGTTGGGGCCGGAAGTTGCTTCATCTCCGAAAATTTTTAAAACGTTAAAACTCAATAAAATGACAAGGAAAATAATAGGGATTAAAGCTTCATAAAAACGGATTTCGGGAAAAGATTTCTGTGGCATATCTGTCGCAATAAGTTTGATTTGGACAAATATAGGGATTTTTATTTTGAAAAAATGAAGCCGTTTTTTTTCTAAAATTCAATACTCAAGCCGTCATATGCCAGATTGACATGTTTGGGCAGTTGCGGGCTGATGGTGTCGTAAAGTCCCATATGATGGCTGATATGGGTTAAATAGGTTTGTTTCGGGTTTAGTTTTTCGATCAATTCAAGTGCTTCTTTTACATTTAAATGTGTTGGGTGCTGTTTGTGATGTAACGCATTGATAATAAGTAAATCCAAATTTTGTAAAGCTGCCATAGTGCTTTCGGGCAGTTGTTTGGCATCTGTGATATAAGCCATTTTGCCTATTTTATAGCCTAAGATGGGGAGTTGTCCGTGTAAAACAGGTAAGGCTTCCAAAGTTTGATTGCCCAGTTTTATTTTTTGATGGGGTTCCAGTATATGAACTTGAACGCGAGGCGCACCGGGGTACCGGTTTTCTTGAGCAAAAATATAACGAAAGCGATTTTTAAGATCATTCATAACCCTACTTAAACCATAAATAGGTATGGGTTTTCCGGCTCTGAAATACAAAGGTCTGATGTCATCTAAACCGGCAGTATGATCGGCATGCTCATGGGTGAAAAAAATGCCGTCAATTCGATCCACTTTTTCTCGAAGCATTTGCATTCTAAAGTCGGGGCCACAATCAATGATATAACGCCGGTCTTTCCATTCAATCATAGCTGCCGTGCGCAGGCGTTTGTCTTTGGGCTGATCAGACTGACAGACACGGCACTGACAGCCAATAACAGGAACGCCTTGTGAAGTACCGGTGCCTAAAAATGTTACTTTCATAATTTGAGTTTTTACGGGAGCCATTTATCCTTATAGATTACTTAAATTATAGAGATAAATTTAGGATTACAAAAATAAGTTTTTAGATTGAACGAAATAAATTATATTTGCAATAATTCAAAAGATATTTTCTTAATTAATGCGAAAAAAAGATAAAATTTCATTTTTTTTAATGCTTTTACTCCTGCTGTTAATTGTTCTCAGTGAAAGTCATCAAAAGCGCATTAACTGGTATCCTTCCTTTGCTGTTTCACATAAAATTCCATTCGGGACTTATATCGCTTTTCACGAAGCTCAAAAAATATTTCAAGACAAATTACATCAAGTTAAGGAAGCACCTTATATTTTTTTAAACCGCCATTCCGGTATTAAAGGAACTTATGTGATTTATAACGATCAAGTTAAAATAGGCAAGACCGGTTTAAAATATTTTTTTGATTGGGTTAAAAAAGGCAATAATTTATTTTTATCGTCTCAAAATTTTGAAGCGGAATTATTGGATTCATTAGGATTAGACCCCGGTTTTTTTATCAATAAATCATTTGACAAAAAAGTAGGACTTCAATTGGATCATCCTGCTTTAAAAACTAAAGATTCTATTTTTTTTGATAAACGGGCTACGGGTTTTACGTTTAAGTTGCAGGATTCTGTAGAGAAAAAATTGTCCTATTTAACCTTGGGACATTTTGTTGGAGCTGCTGACTCTGAAGCTGTAAATTTTATAGATGTCAAGTACGGTAAAGGTCATTTTATATTGCACAGCTTTCCTTATGTTCTTACCAATTATTTTATTTTGAAAAAACATAATTCAGACTATTTAAAAGCATTGTTCACTTATATCAATCTCAAGCAGCCGGTCTATTGGGATGTTTATTCTCAAAACGGGGCTTCTTCCAACGGTATTTTTAAATATATGCTTGAAACGCCGGCTTTTTTATGGGCTTACCGATTGCTTTTTATCGGTCTGATTTTATATATTTTATTTGAAGGCAAACGCAAACAAAGGGCTATTCCGGTCGTTGTGCCTCCTGTAAATGAGACTTTAAATTTCACTAAAACCATAGCCGAAATGTATCTTGAAAACAAGGAACATCGTTTAATCGGCTTGATGCATATCAATCATTTTTTTAATTATGTCCGGCAACATTTACATCTTGATGTGAGAGAAAAACCTGAAATCTTAAAGCTAAAAATTGCACAAAAATCAAAAACGGATCCGGAGGTGGTGCAGCGACTATTTGAGATGATTGACTATATTCAACAAGCAGATAAAGTTTCGGGTGACACTATTTTAGCTTTAGAACAACAAATTGAATTGATTAAACATAAAAATAAGAAACATGACGTATCAAAATAGAATTAATTTAGAAGAGTTAAATCTTGCTGTAACGCAGATAAAAAAAGAATTGGGAAAAGTCATCATAGGGCCAGATGCTTTTATCGAATTGCTATTGACTGCTTTGTTAGCCAATGGTCATGTCCTGATAGAAGGTGTTCCGGGTATTGCCAAAACCCTCCCGGCAAAGCTCTTGGCTCAAACCTTAAAAACAGGTTTTTGTCGTATCCAATTTACGCCTGATCTGATGCCTTCCGATATATTGGGCACTTCTATCTTTAATATCAAAACGCAAGAATTTGAGTTTCATAAAGGG
>WGDF01000374.1 GCA_015493405.1 Flavobacteriaceae bacterium | reverse complement strand
CACTAAAAATAGTGTGTTAAATTAGTAGCGGAGCAGCCCCGACGACCGTTAGGGGAACCTGAGACCTACACACAAAAAAAAATCAAAATTGGACATAAAAAAACACACTAAAAAATAGTGTGTTAAAATAGTAGCGGGAGCAGGACTCGAACCTGCGACCTTCGGGTTATGAGCCCGACGAGCTACCTACTGCTCTATCCCGCGATATTGTGGTGCAAATATACAACAAAAATCTTATATCCAACAAGAAAAATATTTGTTTTTTCAATTTTAACTTTTCACCCTAAAATCAAATCATTTTATCAAAAAAAATTGTGGCATTGTAACATAATTACTACATTTGAAATCTTAATCCAAAAAAATCAACTTATGCATGTTTCAAATTTAGATTGGCTCATCATCATAACCTATTTTATTTTCAGTTTTGGCATTTCGTTTTACTTCTCAAAAAAAGCCGGAAAAGATACTAAAAACTTTTTTTTAAGCGGTCGTAATTTGCCTTGGTGGATTGCCGGTACCAGTATGGTGGCTACTACATTTGCTGCAGATACGCCTTTGGCGGTTACCGAGTTGGTTTCTAAAAATGGTATTGCCGGTAACTGGCTTTGGTGGAATATGGTTTTTGGCGGTATGCTCACGGTTTTCTTTTTTGCCCGACTTTGGCGCCGTGCCAATATATTGACTGATGCTGAATTTGTAGATATCAGATACGAAGGCAAGCCGGCCAAATTTTTACGCGGCTTGAGAGCCGTTTATATCGGTATTATTATGAATGCCATCGTGATTGCTTGGGTCAATTTGGCTATGGTCAAAATATTAAAAGTTATGTTTCCTGACTTAACCTTATTCGGTTTGCATAGTATCCATTTTTTAGGCATTACTTTTTCGGCTCAATTATTATATGTGGGCTTGATGATGCTTTTTGTGGCCATATATGCTTCAATGTCCGGCCTAATGGGCGTTTCCATTACCGACAGTTTCCAATTTGTAATGGCTATGACCGGTAGTATAGCGCTAGCCTATTATGCCGTTAAACATATTGGCGGTATTGATGGTTTAAAAGAAAGCTTAAGTGGGCAAAAATGGATTTTCGATTTTATACCGGATGTCAGTAGTCCATCGCAAACTGCACAAACTGCGGCGAGCCAGGGTGCCGGCGCCGGTGTGCTAAAACTGAGTTTAACAGCATTATTTACTTATTTAGGCGTGCAATGGTGGGCCAGTTGGTACCCCGGAGCCGAACCCGGTGGTGGCGGTTATATCGCCCAACGAATGATGTCGGCCAAAAATGAAAAACACTCCTTGTTTGCTACCTTATGGTTCAATATTGCCCATTATGCTTTACGCCCCTGGCCTTGGATTTTGGCTGCAATGGTTGCCTTGGTATTATATCCCGAAGCCCAAGACAAAGGGGCAACTTACGTGATGTTAATTCGTGATTTATTACCCAGTGGGCTTCTTGGATTGATGTTAGCCGCTTTCTTTGCCGCCTATATGTCCACTATAGCTTCTCAAACAGTATGGGGCACATCTTATATTATTAATGATTTGTTCCGTCCTTTTATAAAACCCGGCGCTTCAGAAAAATATTATGTCAAAATATCACGTATCACAACTTTTATATTGATGTTCATTGCCTTAATTATTACAACTCAAATTACGCAAATCAGTGCGGCTTGGCAGTTTATTTTGGTCGCTAGTGGTGGTATCGGCTTGGTTCTTATTTTACGCTGGTTTTGGTGGCGTATCAATGCATGGAGTGAAATTACCGCTATGATAGCGCCTTATTTTTTATTACCTTTTTTGTTAAGCTCTAAATTTGGCTTCGGCTTAAGCATCAGTGATAATTATCCCATTATTTTATTAAGTGTCGTAGCCTGGTCAACTCTTTGGTGGTTAATCGTTACTTTTGGGACCAAACCTACTTCGGAAGCCAAACTGAAAGAATTTTACACCAAAGTTCATCCGGGAGGTAAAGGCTGGACACCCATAGCCGAAAAACTACCGGATGTTAAAGGTGATCAAGGTTTTGTTTTGATGTTTGCCAACTGGTTTTTGGGTAGTGTAATGGTGATTTTTGCCTTATTCGGAATTGGGAAATTTATTTTCAAAAACTATACCCTTTCCTATGTCTTTTTCGGAATTGCGCTAATCGCCGGTGTATTAATTACCAGAAATATGAAAAAAATCGGTTGGAAAAAGTTGGCTGAATAAGTCCGAATAAATGACAGATTATTTGTCTAAAGGTTTCACTTTTACGGATGGCTTTTGTGGCTTTTGCTTAATAATTTTGGCTTCTATAACATTAGTCAATTGTACGCCAACATGGCCTTTACTTTCGATGATGTCCAAATGCCAAACCGGAATTTGATTGTAACTATATTTGGAAATCATACTGTTAAGTTCTTTAAACTGATGGGGATATAAATTGATTTGGCTATCCGGTTTAAACTCAAACGATTGGTCTTTATAACGAATAACTATTTTTTGAATTTGCTCGTAAGTATAACCTTCAGGTTTTAAAATTTGATTATGTACCTTATCCAGAATAGGGACCTTTTTATAATCGGCATTGTTAGTCTCAACATACATATCCAAATCCAAATCTTGAGCCCTAACGGGCTTGCCATTAAATTTGATATTTAAATCAACCGGTTTATGTATATTAATAATATATTGTAAATATTTTGGCACGGTGATGTTTTTGACCTGATCTATTTCCTTTTCTAACAGATCATTGAGCATTTCATAAAGTCCGGAAGAAAATATTACCTCCTGCAAATGTCCTTGATCGATTTGATGCACATATTTTTTTAATAATTTATAATCAATATGTTTATAATGATATGCGACACGATTTAATATTTGTCTTTTAGAATATAGAAATTGATGCATCACACCGGATTGAAAAAATTCGTAATCATGACCATTATAGACATCTAATTTTTTGTCTTTAAACCATTTCTCAGTTTGATTAAAAATAACGGATTCCTTATCCCAAAGCATGGTATCCAAGACTTCACGCACACGTACTTTTTTTAGAAAATCATGACTCAAAGCCATACGTTTCTTATAGTTTTGGGCCGTCATTTGAAATGAAATAAGGCCTAAGAATAAAATTAATATTTTATGTAGATTAGACATCTTTAAAATTTAGATTAAGTCGTTTTCTGTAAAATAATTGATAATAGCTTCTTTAATCAGATGATCTTGATTTGTTTCCGGTTCCAAAGCTTTGATCCGCTTGTAATGCGGCCACGCTTCTTCATCTCTATGGGTAAATTCATAATAACCATAGGGCTCCAAAAGCTTACAAGTGGCAATATGCATCAGATTAACTTTTTCATCTTTTGTAAATTTAGGTTTGATCATACCGAGTTCTTGCACACCGATTAAAAATAAAATCGTGTCTAAATTCGGCGATTCTCCGTCTGTAAATTTGGCTTTAAAAAAGTCTAAAACCTTTTGCCATTGTTGCTCAAAATTTTCCATAATTTAAAAAGATAAAGAAAGAGAGGCCGTTACCCCCTTGCTGGAAGGCACATACCGACAAACACCGCCTACACACAATAGGCCACCTCTTTGTCTGCCATAAGCCAAACTTAAACGCGTGCCTGACTTGGTGTAAGTGGTTCCAAAATTGAAATAATGTATCTTTTTAAGATCATTGCCGTAATTATACATATCACCGGCATAAATATTAAAATGATGGTTAAAATTATATTCCATAAGAATAGCAGCCCAATTTTTCATATCGTTCTTCGTATCAAGATGTTGTAATTCGAGTCGCGCAGAACGTTTTTGCGCCAATTTGAATTCCAAATCGGCCACAAAAATATGAGCATGGACAAATTCACCTTCAAATTCTAATTTAGGTTTGTTGTATTTAAGGTCTATCAACGATACAACCGTTCTGATTTTAGGAGAGATTTTTTTTCTGATTTCTAAATTGATATCTTGAAAATAAAGTGTTCCCGGTTTTAAAAAATCGGCCCTGTATATTTGCCTTTGATGATCAAACGTTGCATTGAGCCCATGCCAGCGCGACATATTTAAAGCCAATTTGGTACCGTATTTACCGCCCAAAGCCGTCTTGCGTTTAAAGGTATAATACAAATCCATCTGCCCCCCTATTTCTCCCACTTTTTCTTCTCCGAAAGAAATACCCGGCTGCGCTTGATAAACATAAATATTGGCTAAGCTAAAATCATGCTGTTTGGTCAATCCCGGGACGAAGTTCATCACACCGGAATTATACAAATTGCCCTCCAATAAACGGTCACTATACATTTGTATGTTTTCCAACCGCCGGAATGTTGCATTAACGCCCAAACCTTTTTGCGAATAGCCCAAATTCCATAACCAAGCATTACCATCAAACAATACTTGATCTAACAAAACATGATTTGCTGCTCTGGCATCAGGTTGCTTATAGACATATTCAAAATTGGTATAAAAATTTCCGGCATTCAAATCAAAACGAGAAGAAAAACTACCAATCATAGGTTTTAAATCGAAATTATTCCCATCATTTTCCTGATAACGCGTTACGTAACTCAATCCTGTTTTGAATTGAATTTTGTCAAAATGAATCAATTTATTCATATCAAAATCAGCATTGGCCCCATATATAGTTGAGGGCGACAATGCAAAGCCAATACGCTGGTTGCCCATTAAAGCCGTGATATCGGCAAAATCTTCAAAATTGTATTTTACCCTTATACCTTTTAAAGCATTATTGAGCCCCAATTGCCGGTCTTCCCAAGCTCTAAAAACCAATCCACTACCAAATTGATCATAAAAATAGCCGGCTGTAACCGCTAAATGATTCTTTTGATATTGCACAAAATAGGTTGCAATACCGTTCCCTTTTAAATCGGGGCTGTAACCCAAAAAAGCCTGTGGCAGATAAGCTTCATATTGCAAACCGAAACTGAATTGTTTATAGGTATAATTCGTGTTTAAATAATTTATGGAACGAAGCTGATCCGAAGGCGCTGTAAAATATGTAGCAGCATCACTTTGATAATATTGCAAATAAGCTTCGTATCCACCGGAAAAATGACCGAGTTCTTGAGCTTGAATATGCCCTAAAAATATTAAAACAATTATGGTTAAAATCTTTTTTAAGTTCTTCATACTTCAAATAAATTATTTTTTGATCAAATCATAAATCTCATCTTCACTTCCGGGCGTATAACCGGACCGTTTAGCTATGATTTTACCGTTTTTAATAATCAACATAAAAGGAATACTGGCAATATTAAAAGCCCGTTTCAAATCGTCATTATAATCTCGGTAAACAACATAATCCCATGCTTTACCATTAACCAGCGGCTTAATCCGACGTGCTGTGCGATCATCATCACGAGAAATAGCAATCAATTTAACACCGGTTTCATCTTGCCAATCGGGATAAACTTCATTAATTGCATCAAGTTCATTGATGCAAGGCACACACCAAGTGGCCCAAAAGCTCACAATAACCGGTTGATCGGATTGAATAATATCTTTAAAAGCCACTTTATGGCCATTCATATCTAGTACGTTTGCATCAGGGATGTTTTGGGCTGATACGGCAACCCCAATCCAAAAACTCAATAAAAATAAAATAGACTTCATATTTTGATAATTTTAATACTTTTTGATTGATTTTAAGCAATTTCTATGCCTTGACAAAAATAACTTTTTTTTTCAATAAAATCTTACTTTCAAAAAATATCTAATTCACAATAAATTGCTTGTAAAATAACTATAATAATAAAAAAAATTGTAAATCTTAATGAATAGCAATTTTTGC
>WGDF01000373.1 GCA_015493405.1 Flavobacteriaceae bacterium | reverse complement strand
GCTGTCCTTGTAAGAACATTTCAATGGCATAGTTTTTATATATTTCATCTAAAACCGCTTGTTGATCAGTAACGTTCCCTGTCCAAGCTGTAAGAGAAGCACCTACTCCATAAATATCATCAGCCGGTGTTTTGGTTCTAACTTGGTCAATTAATGTAACTGCTTCTGCTAGATTAGTGTTGCCACCCATTCTTGCTTTGGCTTCTGCTTTGATTAGTAACATTTCTCCGGGCAGATAAACCGGAATAGAAGCGGTTTCGGATGTCCAAAATCCTTCGGGATCATCTACCGGCAAACCACAACCTTTACTAATGTAATCATAATTATCACCATCTCTAGATTTATAGACTAAATAAAAATCATTTCTTGCATCACCTATTTCAGGTGTTTGACTCCCAACCAAGCCTAAAGAATCTATGGGATTCATTCTTCTTTTTCTGCGTAAATAGATGGTTTTGGCAAATATTGGATTTTTCATGCTACCACCATCATACGTCCATACGGAACGTTTGGTTAAATCAACGGCATTAGCTGCATCAATGGCTTCTTGGTAATTTCCGAGTTCTATTTCGTAACGGGCTTTAAAGGCATGTAAGACATCTACTATTGAAAACTCACTTGATACCAAGCCGTTAATATAATCTATAGCATCTTGTTGTCCGTTGAGCAAAGTTAATGCTTCGTTTATATGAGTAATTGCAGTTTGATAACCGGTATTCCTGTCGACAAAAGTAGCGTGGTTGTTAATGTCATTTTTAAGCGTAACTTTTTCCCAATAATCAGCCATATATCCGGTGGTTATAGCTTGCATTAATTTTGCATAAGCTTTGTAAGCAATTTTTTTATGTTCAAAGCTATCAGCTTCCGCTTGATTAGGAAATTTCAAATTATCAATATTAGCCAATATTTTTTCAGCTATGCCTCTGTTTTTATGAAGATGATGGAATAATCCGGAAATAGAAGAGTTGACACCGGTTAATTCCGGTCCGCCTTCAACTAATTGGCTTTCGGTTTCATAAGTGGACATATTACCAAACTCTTTTGCCGTAAATCCTGGACCATGAATAATCCTATATAATGAATTGCTTGCAAATTCTTTGGTCATACCTAATACAATACCATCATAAGCAGCAGGTATTGTAAAAGCATCATCTTGTTTAATTTTGTTATGGTCTATAAATTCTTTTTTACAACTGAATAACCCCAGACCTATAAATAGTATTAATAATATTTTTTTCATGATAAAGTAGTTTAAAATTTAAATTGAACACCAAATGAATATACTTTGGGAATAGGAATATTGGCAAAATCTTCTGCTCTGACGACATTAGATTTTCCCCAAGAATTGACTTCAGGGTCATAGCCCCAATAATGATCCCAGGAAATTAAATTGGAACCGCTCAAAGTAAATCTCATATTTTTTATGCCTTTAACCGGCTTTTTCCAATTATAGGATAGAGATACATTTCTTAATTTTACAAATGAAGCATCCTCAACAAAAGCTTCATAAATTCTAAAACGATTACCGTAATAGCCTCGTGTATTATTTTCTAATTCGTTACCGGCAAATTCCCAACCGGTGAAGAGTGAAAGAGAGCTTAAAGATAATGAATATGCCATACGTTTATCCCAATCTAATACATTATAGCCTTGAACAGCTTCGATATTTACGTTTAAATCGAAATTTTTATACTTAAAGGTATTGTTAAACGACAAGATATAATCGGGACTGGTTTTACCCAAGACTTTTTTTAAGACTGCCCCTTTTGGTTGTCCGTTTTGATCAAATTGTTGTTCATAACTTTCAGGGAAACCATTACCGTCTTTGTCTATCATGATACCTTTTGCCAATTGCGGATTGCCGTTAGCATCGAGTACCCAATTACCATTAGCATCAGTGGCATAAAAAGTACCGTAAAAAGTGGTCATCGGATAACCGTTTGCCAAGATGGCATTATCATTACCAAATACATTCAGACTGATATATCCTCCGTCAATATCGGATACCACATTTTTGTTAGTGGAAAAATTAACACTGCTATTCCAAGTAAATGATTTGGTTTTAATAGGAATTCCAGATAGGGTTACTTCAATGCCGTCATTGGTTAAGGTACCAATATTTTTTATCTTTTTAACATATCCGGATGATAAAGCTTTTGCTTTTGCCAAGAGCATATCGTAAACATTTTGATGATACATGGTAAATTCAATACCCATTCGCCCTTTAAATAAAGAAGCATCAAAACCAAATTCCAGTTCTTTGGTTACTTCGGGTCTGATTGTTTTGTTACCATCTGTGTTCACAAGCGTATAAGCGGGTTGTCCCATATAGGAAGTGGGTGAAAATAAAGTGCCTTCTTTTACGCTTATCAATGATGGGCTGGTCAACACACTCATATTTCCGGCTTCGCCCCAAGCGCCTCTCAATTTAAAAGAATCGAAAATTTTACCTAAACTATTTTGCCAAAAATCAAAATCCGATAAAACTAATGAACCACTAGCTTTGGGATAAAATTTTTGGACACCTTCCCCAAATGTAGAAGCTTGATCCCAACGACCACCCAAGGTCAAATGAAATTTGTCGTAAAAATTAAAATGTTGTTGCACCCAAGTACCCCAAATGGCATATTCATATAATGAACTATTAGATTCAATATCATTAGCGCCATCCATATTTTCTAAATTAGGAAAAACGGAAAGGCTCGGTTTACCCTGATAGTTATATTTCTTTTTATCATACATATATTGGTAACCGGCACCGGTTGATGCTTTGATATCATCGGTAATATTGTAATTATAATTGGCTCTGATATGCGAATTATAATTGGCATAAGTATTTTCGGTAAATTGTAATTCACCATCACCATGACTATCATTTACACTACCGTAAGGCACAAATAATTTACTGTTTGAAGCGGTAAAGTCATAGCCGAATGTATAGTCAATAGACAGATTTTCAATTGGTTTATAATGAACACCAAAAGACGGTATAACTCTATTTATTTTGAGTTTCGCATCAATTAAATCGACACTTTCATAAGGATTACCATAAGCAACCGGATTATAGGCATTGCCGGTTTTCAATTCTTGTGAATTATCAACGAATAAAATAGAAGTTAAAGGTGAATAATTTACCAGTCCGTAGGGAATTTCTTTGGTATCGTTATTGGAATATAAAACACTAACATTCAATTTAAGTTTATCACTGATTTTTTGATTGAGTTTTAAATCCAAATTTTTTCTTTCGTAATTTGAGTTTCTCATGATACCTTGATTAGTTAGATATGAGCCGCCTATTGCATAAGAAGTGTTTTCTGTTCCACCGCTTACATTGACATTTGTAGTTGCACCAAAGCCTGTTTGAAAAATATAACTTTGATAATCATAACGTTTATCAATCGGTACCGGTTCTAAAATGCCACCGTTATTATGCCATTTTAATAAAACTTTATTATAGGGTTTGTATTTTCTAATTTTATTGATGTTAAATCCGGAATTAACAGTAATGGTTGGTTTTCCTAATTTCGGTTTTTTAGTAAATATTTGAATAATCCCGTTACTTGCCAATGAACCATACATTGCAGAAGCAGCAGGCCCTTTTAAAATTTCGATATGATCTATATCGTTCATATCAATATCTGATAAAGGATCGGAACTACCACCGGTACCTACGCCGGCTCTTGCTTGATTGTTGATGATAACACCGTCAATCATAATTAAAGGGTCGGAACTACCTAAAATGGTAGAAGGGCCACGTAAGCGGATGGAAATACTGGGTGCTACGGAACCGGAGTTTCGCATAATTTGAGCACCGGGAATACTGCCTTGTAAAGCTTCAGCGACATTAGATACCGAACGATCGCCAATATCAGACATTTTAACCGTATTGATCACACTACCCAATT
>WGDF01000372.1 GCA_015493405.1 Flavobacteriaceae bacterium | reverse complement strand
CGCCTTTTGAATTTACAATTAAGAAATCAGCTAAAGCTGTCAAGGAAGAAAAGGATTCTATAAAAGCGCATATGCCTTTGGTTTTTAATAAAAAGAACCTGAATTTGATTGCACTGTCGGCCAAAACGGATAGCTTAATTCGGCATCTGGACTTAGATCCCGTCTCAATGGCTCATTTAATTAAGCTCAATCATCAAATTTTACCGGCCATTTATCAAACGGGATTTATCCCTGCTTTGCCACAGCATTACAACTTGGCTAAGGTCTATATAATTGATGGTAAAATCTTAAAGTCTGTTCCGGTTTCAGGATTATATCAGACTCAAGATATAAAGCCTTTATTAAAAAAATATTTGCCAAACCGTTCGGATTTAGTAACTGATTTAACGACCATTTATCTGGCAAATTTACCGGCAAATCTGAAAATCGATCAAAAAAATTATCAGGCATTTTTAAAACAAAAATTAGATGATATCAGTCTCAATAAAGGATTGGTATTAAAAGGGCAAACTATTATTAAAAAAGGTGAGATTGTTACCCCTCAAAAATATGAAATGCTGAATTCTTTAAAACTGGCTTCAGGTTTTTATACCGGAGATTGGTCTCAAAAAATCGGTTTTTATTTAGGAGATGGTATTTTGGTAGCTATGGTTTTATTGATGTTGTCTCTGTTTTTAAAGAAATACCGTCCTGAAATTTATGAAAATAATATCAAAATAAGTTTGATTATTTTCAATATGCTGTTGATGTTGATATTAACAACATTGATTGTTAAATATTACCCTGCTTATGTTTTTGTAGTGCCTTTGGCGATATTACCCTTGATATTAAAAGCTTTTTTTGATGCACGTGTGGGGCTGTTTGTACATATACTCACAATTTTGCTATTAGGTTTTGTCGTCACCAATAGTTTCGAATTCATTTTTCTGCAAATTATGGCCGGAATTGTCAGTGTGTTGACGGTTTCGGAATTGACTAAGCGTTCCAACTTATTTACTTCTGTAGGCAATATTATTTTAGTTTATATGGTTGGTTATTTGGCTTTTCACTTGATATTTGAAGGTAATTTTTCAGCTATAAATTATAATGTTTTATTACAATTTTTGCTCAATGGCTTATTGGCCATTGCTTTAGCACATCAATTAATTTTATTGTATGAAAAATTATTCGGCTTGGTTTCCGATGTATCTTTGTTAGAATGGTCAAATACCAATTCAAAATTGTTAAAGCGCTTAGCAGACAAGGCTCCGGGGACTTTTAACCATTCTATGCAAGTGGCTAATTTGGCTGAAGCTGCCGCTAATGAAATAGGTGCAAACTCTTTATTGGTAAGGGCTGGTGCTTTATACCATGATATAGGCAAGATGCTCAATCCTTTTTATTTTACCGAAAATCAGACTTCCGGCGTTAATTATCACGATGATTTACCACCTGAAGATAGTGCCCGAATTATAATTCAACACGTTTTGGATGGGGTTGAATTGGCTCGTAAAAATAATTTACCTGATCGTATTATCGATTTTATCAGGACGCACCATGGAACAGGTTTAGTTCAATATTTTTACAAAAAAGCTTTGGAAGAAAATCCGGATGTAGATAAAGAAAAATTTCGTTATCCCGGACCGAATCCTTTTTCAAAGGAAACGGCTGTGTTGATGATGGCAGATTCGGTAGAGGCTGCTTCAAAAAGTTTGAGAGAACCAACAGCTGAAAAAATTGATAATTTTGTAGATAAAATTATTGATAATCAGTTACATTCCGGTTTGTTGGATAATGCAAATATCACCTTAAAAGAGATTTCCACCATTAAAAAATTGTTTAAGAAAAAATTAAAGAATATTTATCACTTGCGCATTGAATATCCGGAATAACCATATAGTTGATGAATCGTAAGTTTGAAGTCAATTCGCTTTTTAAAAAAGCTATATTTTTTCTTGTTTAATTAGATAAAGGGTCTTATCTTTGCACTCGCAATTCAGAATTAGTTATTTGAATAAAGTATAATGCAATGGAGAGGTGCCGGAGTGGTAACGGAGCAGATTGCTAATCTGTCATCGGGCAACCGATGCCAGGGTTCGAATCCCTGTCTCTCCGCTAGTGCTGTTTCAGGCGTATTATTTTGCATATAATACGATACTTGATTTGACACTCTATTTCGG
>WGDF01000371.1 GCA_015493405.1 Flavobacteriaceae bacterium | reverse complement strand
GGTACAACAACCCATCGGTGGCCATGCCATTTATCTCGATGCTAATAAATTTGTGCCGACTATTCCGCGTGACCAATTTAGGGCACAAGCTTTAGCTGTAGAATTGTATATCATTGGGGGAATCAGAGGAGTAGAAATAGGAACCATCTTAGCCGATAGAGATCCCGAAACCGGCGAAAACCGTTATCCGGATTTAGAATTGGTGCGTTTGGCTATTCCACGGCGTACTTATACCAATAATCATATGGATTATGTGGCTGCCGTTTTGGAACATGTTTACAATACCAGACAGGAAGCCAAAACCGGTTATGAAATCATTTATGAAGCACCTGTTTTAAGGCATTTTACTGTAAAATTAAAAAAAATATAAAAATCAGAAACAATGGATAAATTAATCATATGGCATAATCCGAGATGTCGCAAAAGTCGTGAAGGCTTGGCTATGACTCAAAAGCTTGCCGAAGAAAAAAACTTGGCAGTCAAAATAAGAAAATATCTTGACCAACCTCCCACTCAAGAGGAATTGAAAGTCGTCTTAAAAATGTTGGGCATGAAACCGATTGAATTGGTTCGCACCAAAGAAGCAATTTGGAAAGAAAATTTCAAAGCTAAAGACTTAACGGATGACCAAATTATAGAAGCCATGGCGCAGTACCCCAAATTAATTGAGCGCCCCGTTGTTATCTATAAAAATAAAGCTGTTTTGGCACGCCCCGCAGAAAAAGTTTTGGAATTATTTTAGAACTTAGACCATTAAAAAAAAGAGAGCCATTTAGCTCTCTTTTTTTTAATGATATAAATAATAATCTTGTTTCTTATTTAATTTTATCAACTATGGCTTTAAAGGCTTCGGGATGATTCATGGCCAAATCGGCGAGAACTTTACGGTTCAAGTCAATATTGTTAGCGTGAATTTTTCCCATAAATTGTGAATAGGACATACCATATAAGCGGGCAGCCGCATTGATACGTTGGATCCACAATCCTCTAAAATTACGTTTCTTTTGTTTTCTGTCTCTGTAAGCGTATACCATCGCTTTTTCAACCGCATTTTTAGCGACTGTATAGACATTTTTTCTACGGCCGAAAAAACCTTTAGCTTGTTTTAAGATTTTTTTGCGACGTTTTCTTTTTGCTACTGAATTTACTGATCTAGGCATAATTTAATGATTTTTTTGTAACAGGCGTTCTTTTCGAATCTTTTTTAATTTTTAAGCACTGTTCCAGGGTTAATAATCTACCAAATCAATGAGATTTATTTCAATCCCAATGATGTTAATACGTTGTTCTTATCGGCATCACTCACCAAGGTGACGTGTGTCAATTTTAATTTACGCTTTTTACTTTTTTTAGTCAAAATGTGACTTTTATAAGCGTGTTTTCTTTTGATTTTACCTGAACCGGTTAATTTAAACCGTTTCTTGGCACTGGCTTTTACTTTTAATTTTGGCATAATCCTTCTTCTTTATATATTGATTTATATCATTTCTTTTTTTTCTGAGATTTCGGTGCCATCAACATAATCATCTTTTTACCCTCTAATTTGGGCATTTGTTCTACTTTACCGTAATCTTCCAGTTCTTGTGCCAAGCGCAACAATAATATTTGCCCTTGGTCTTTAAATACAATTGAACGACCTTTAAAAAACACATATGCTTTTAATTTATTACCTTCTTTAAGGAAATTAATAGCGTGTTTCTTTTTAAATTCGTAATCATGATCATCTGTGTTCGGCCCAAATCTAATCTCTTTAAGGGTAACTTTTTGAGTCTTAGATTTAATGGCTTTTTCTTTCTTTTTTTGGTCATACAAGAATTTCTTGTAATCCAAAATCTTACAAACCGGCGGCTCGGCTTTCGGCGATATTTCTGCCAAATCCAAACCTTGCTCTTCAGCTATGGCCAGAGCTCTTCTTAAAGGGTAAACACCTATTTCAACATTGTCACCGACCAAACGAACTTCTCTGGCGGTAATTTCATTGTTGATACGGTGTGGGTTTCTCTTAATGACCCTTCCCGGTCTTCGACTGCGTCTTCTACGTATTGCTATTGTCGTATATTTTTATGGTTACTATTCAAAATTTTTCAGGTCTTTTTGTGCATCTTTACGAATCATATCGACAAATTCGTCGATAGTAAAGCTACCCAAGTCGCCTTCTTTATGTTTCCTTACAGAAACCGTGCCGTTGTCAGCTTCTTTCTCGCCTATAATAATCATATAAGGCACTTTCATTATTTCGGCATCACGAATTTTTCTACCGACTTTTTCATTCCGCAAATCAATCGTGGCGCGAATATCGGAATTATCGAGCAAATTTAAAACATTTTTTGCATATTTTTCATATTTTTCGCTAATCGGCAAAATTTTAACTTGCTCCGGCGTCAACCAAAGCGGAAAATTGCCACCGGTATGTTCCAACAAAATAGCGATAAATCGTTCCATAGACCCAAAAGGTGCACGGTGAATCATCACGGGACGATGTGGTTTGTTATCGGCGCCGGTATAGGTTAAGTCAAATCGTTCAGGCAGATTGTAATCGACCTGAATGGTGCCTAACTGCCAGCTGCGGCCCAAAGCATCTTTGACCATAAAATCCAATTTGGGTCCGTAAAAAGCGGCTTCGCCATATTCGGTTACGGTATTAAGATTTTTTTCTTTTGCTGCTTGGATAATGGCTTTTTCGGCGCGTTCCCAATTTTCATCACTGCCGATATATTTGCTCTTGTCTTCTTTATCTCGCAAAGATATTTGCGCCGTAAAGTCTTCAAAACCGAGAGAGCC
>WGDF01000370.1 GCA_015493405.1 Flavobacteriaceae bacterium | reverse complement strand
GGTGTTTAGGTGCCAATTTGAGTAATGGTGATTTTAGAGCGGCAGACATTCGGTGGACTTGGTTTAACGGTGGTGATTTACATCATAGCAATTTTGATCAAGCTCGTTTATTTCATGTTCATGTCAATTATGCCAATTTGAATAACTCTACGTTCAGAGGCGCTAATATGTTTGGAATGGAAGGACATTTTGCCAAATTGCGTCATTGCGATATGACAGGTGCCTTGATGAAAGATACGGAATTTGTAGAAGCCGATTTTACCGGAACCCGAGCCGTAAAAGCTAAATTGATAAGAGCCGTGTTAAAAGATTCCAAATTGGACAGCACGGACTTTTCATTTGCTGATTTTACCGGAGGCGGATTAGAAGGTTCCAGTTTTAAGCATGCCAAGTTGCGCCATGCCAATTTTCAAGGCGGTCACTTGCAAGGCGCCGACTTTAGTGGTGCTGACTTGTATGGGTGCAATTTTTTCGGAACGGAATTCGAAGGTACCAATTTTAATGGGACTCAAAATATCCCCGATGAAATCAAAGGATTTATCAATAAAGATGGCTACGCTACAGGTATTTGGCAAGATATGAAACAATAAACTTTTAGATTAATCATGATGAACCAAAAAATTTTATTTATCATCGCTCTATTTTTTGCTTTTAATACACAAGCACAAAAATTACGTTTTTACAAAGTCGATATGACCGGAAGTCAGGTCTTATGGAAATGCGATAAACATAATGGCGCTATCAAGTTAAAAGCAGGCGGTTTTGTGGTGGATATACCCCAAAAGGAGCCTGTAGCCGGCCGCTTTATTATAGATATGCATTCTATAACGGATTTGGATATGGATCCTAAAGAATACGGGACGGCTGTTTTAATATTTCAAAATACGCTCAAAAACAATTTTTTTCAAGCTAATCAATATCCTTATGCCTTGTTTAATTTAGAAGAAGTCCGGAAATTAACCGGTGATATGTATCTGTTAACCGGAGATTTTACTTTGCATGGCATTACCAACTGCTTGAGTTTTAAAGCAAAAATTGAAATTAAAGATAAAGTCTTAACCATGGTTTCTGAAAAATTTTCTGTTGACAGAACGGATTGGGGCATTTATCATATGTCGCCTAAACGACCTTATCCCGATGATAAAAACGGTTGGACGGTTTCTGATCAGATAGACCTAATAATAAAACTGAAAGCTGAAGCAGAATAATTTATTTCAAAAATACTTTTGCCATTACAATCTTTTTCTTATTTTTGCTCACGCAAATGGGGCCATAGCTCAGCTGGCTAGAGTGCTTGACTGGCAGTCAAGAGGTCGAGGGTTCGACTCCCTTTGGCTCCACCAAAACCGCTTAATTTTTTAGGCGGTTTTTTTATGGGATTTTCTATGATAAATATTTTATCTTTGCCTTAGAACTTATTTTTATGGATTTTATAAAAAAACAATGGACTAACATCCTATTCTTCGGTTTTTTGATTTTTATGTTTACACCACCGGGTTTGCCGGTGCGTGCATTGTTAATCAAAGGCGTTTCATTTATTACGTCTCGAATTGAAAATTTGGAAATTGCGCCTGATGAACAATTACGACTTAAAGATTTTAATTGGGAATTGATGAAGCCGGACGGACAAACTGTCAATCTTGAAAATTACAAAGGTCAAGTTATTTTAATCAACAACTGGGCCACTTGGTGCCCCCCCTGTGTTGCGGAACTACCGAGCTTGGTCAGGCTTTATCCTGATTATAAAGATAAAGTGGTGTTTTTATTTGTTGCCCAAGACAAACCTGAAAAAGTGGCTGCATTTTTAAAGAAAAATGATTGGCATATACCGATTTACTATAGGCAAAGTAATGCGCCGACAATGTTACAATCTAATTCTATCCCAACAACTTTCATTATTGATAAGCAAGGGCATGTTGTTGTAAAAAAAACAGGAGCCGCTGATTGGAATAGCGGTCAAGTACACCTTATTTTGGATAAGTTAGTTAAAAGTTAAGGGTAAAAGTTCTTGTTGAAATGAAAAATTTTTGTCTCAAATTCGCAAATCTGACATCTGAGTTCGCAAATCTGAAATCGGTTAAATTTTCAATTCTTCAAATAAATGCAGAAATCATAGGTTGAAAAAACATGTAATCATCAAAATACAAAACAAATAATGAAGCAGAATAAATCCTCAATTCCTCAAATAAAGGTAGCCGCTTTAATTCCTGCCCGTTATCAATCGGAACGTTTTCCGGGTAAATTGATGAAAGATTTAGCCGGACAAACGGTCATCTGGCGCACTTACGATGCGGCTCGACAATCCGGTTTATTCGACCAAGTTTATGTGGTTACCGACCATCATTTAATCTATGACGAAATCATAAATCATGGCGGCCAAGCCTTTATCAGTCAACGTGAACATCATACGGGAACGGATAGAATCGCTGAAGTTGCTTCAAAAATTGATGCAGACATTATTATCAATATTCAAGGTGATGAGCCTTTTATCAATAGAATTGCTTTACGGGATTTGATACATGTTTTTGAAGCGGATGTGCTTAAAGAAATCGAAATTGCTTCCTTGATGATCAAACTCAAGCATAAAAATGATTTTCTTAATCCCAATAATGTAAAAGTGGTTACAGATTTGAATGGCTTTGCATTGTATTTTTCCAGAGCGCCTATTCCTTATTCTAGAGATAAGGTTTTTGAAACGGCATATAAGCACATTGGTGTTTATGCTTTTAGAAAAACGGCTTTTGAAGCCATAGCCCAAATGCCTCAAACTGATTTGGAGCACATTGAAAAATTGGAAAATCTAAGATTTTTGCAAAATGGCTTACGCGTTAAGATGATTGAAACAGATCAAATAAATTTTGGTATTGATACTGAGGCGGATTTGCAGGAAGCTGAATTGTATCTGAAAAATAAATAAAAAAAGCTTTAAGTTACTGTATATATAATAGATACTAAAAGATATAAGGAGCGTTATTTTTTCGTTGCTATATATTTAACATAATGAAGAGATGAAATTTTTGTAAACAGAAGCAACAGAATTATTCAAATGAAAATAATAATGTGTAAAGCGCTTTTTTCAAGTATTAATATTAGGAATATCCTTTTGAATTATGAGAAAAACAAATAATAAAATTGAGGTTAAAGGTACTGAAATAACTATAGTTTTGGTAAAAGAGCAAGATTATGTGTCTCTTACTGATATAGCAAAATACAAAACTAACGACACGAGTGCTGTGATTGGCAATTGGATGCGTAACCGTAATACCATTGAGTTTCTTGGAATTTGGGAAACGCTTTATAATCCCAATTTTAACCCCCTCGAATTCGAGGGGTTTAGAAAGCAAGCCGGACTAAATGCCTTTACGCTTTCACCTCAAAAATGGATCAATGCAACAAACGCCAAAGGTTTTATTGTTAAAGCCGGTAGATATGGTGGAACTTATGCTCACAAAGATATTGCCTTTAAATTTGCGAGTTGGATTTCAGTAGAGTTTGAACTTTATATCATAAAAGAATTTCAAAGGTTAAAAGAAGAGGAACAGAAATTACTAGGCTGGACAGCAAAACGGGAATTAGCGAAAATAAATTATCGCATACATACTGATGCCATTAAAGAAAATCTTATCCCTAAACACCTTAGTAAAAAACAGATTTCTTTTATTTATGCCAATGAAGCCGATGTTTTAAATGTTGCACTTTTTGGAAAAACCGCCAAGCAATGGCGAGAAGAAAATCCCGATAAAAAAGGCAATATTCGTGATTATGCCAATATAGCACAACTGGTTTGCCTGACCAATTTAGAAAACCTGAATGCCGTGTTTATCAATGATGGTTTATCGCAAAGCGATCGATTGGTAAAACTCAACCAAATTGCTATTAGTCAAATGAAAATATTGCTTACTGAAACATCAATTGCTTTTTTCTCTAATAAAAATGAAAATAATAATGAATAAATGGATTGCAGCCGCTCGGTTACGAACCTTGCCATTATCTTTGGCCGGTATCATTTTAGCCGGTTTTTTAGCCGCCGAACAACATCAATTTGATAGCGTTATTTTTATACTTTCGCTGGTAACGGCAACTTTGTTTCAAGTTCTTTCCAATTATGCCAACGATTATGGCGATGGGGTTAAAGGAACAGACAATGCACAACGTGTTGGCCCCAAGCGAGCTATTCAGTCCGGAGAAATTACTCCGACCCAAATGAAAAAAGTCGTTGTCATAACCGGTTTTTTATCTTTTCTATCAGCTTTGGTCTTGGTAACTTACAGTTTTGGTTTAGATCGGCTGCCCGAAATTTTATTTTATCTGATTTTGGGTTTAGCTGCTATAGTAGCTGCTGTCAAATATACTGTAGGAAAAAATGCTTATGGTTATTTTGGCTTGGGTGATTTATTCGT
>WGDF01000369.1 GCA_015493405.1 Flavobacteriaceae bacterium | reverse complement strand
TAAGATGTTTGCGCCCTTTGTGCAAAAATATCCAGAATCAAACGGGTCCGATCTATAATTTTGACTTGCAAGATTTTTTCCAGATTTTTTTGTTGTGCCGGCGATAATTCATCATCGAAAATGACAATATCAATAACATTCTGATCAATATATGTTTTAATCTCTTGCAATTTTCCCGATCCCAAAAAAGTCTTAGGGTTGGGTTTATCCAGCTTTTGCTCAAAAGATTTTAAAACCTTTCCACCAGCAGTTTCGGCCAAAAATGCCAATTCGTTTAAATATTCCGTAACCTTTTCTTTAGGTTGTTGCCGATTAATAATTCCGATTAATATAATTTTTTCGTAAAAATTCTCCTTTTTCTCAATCATGGCATCTTTATTATGAAATATTATTTTTTTTCTATTAGAAATTATAATATTTTTTTTATTTTTGGTTTAATTATTAAAATAACAAAGTTATGAAAAGAAACAATTACTTTATATTGTTAGTGTTAATATTTGGTCTCTCAACACCCAATATCAATGCTCAACATATTGATGCAGGGCCAGATCAAATACTCTGTAGCGGCGAAACTGAAGTAAATCTACATGCCAACGTCGGCAGAATTTTAACCGGTAAATATCGGGTTGAAAGCATTCCGTTTAATTGGGAACCTATTGACACTACAGCTCAAGATGTTTTACTTACTGATAATGGCACTACTAATCCATTGCGTATTGATGACCGCTATAGCGATGCTATTAATTTGCCATTCCCTATTCATTTTTATGGAAATACTTACAATCAAATAGTGGTTGGCTCTAATGGCGATATTATTTTTGAGCCTAGTGTGGCAGGAGATTCTGATGAATGGTCAATTGATTCAGCACAATTAATTCCGGATCATACTTTGCCTTACTGGGATGGTAGTGTTTCATTCGCTTCTATTATGGGGGCTTATCATGATATGGATATTAGTGTAACACCACTGCCCACAACTACGGCATTAAAATATAAAACGGTAGGAACGGCTCCTAATCGAAAATTTATTATTATTTATAAGGATATTCCTCAATATTTCTGTGAAAATTTATTATCCAGCCAAGAAATTATATTTAATGAAAATGATTTTTCCTTTGAAGTTCATATAAAAAACAAACCTGTTTGTTCCGATTGGAATGATGGTTTAGCAACTTTAGGTACACAAAATGAAGAGTTGACTAATACTTGTGGTAACTACCCCGGAGATGACACCAATCCTCTTTTGCCTAATAGAAATACCGGTGTTTGGGATATTCCGGACACTGCTTCGGAAGCTTATAAATTTGCACCTAATGCCGATATGACTTTAAAATGGTATGATGCTGATAGAAATGTTATTGGAACTACAGCTGATGTAACAGTTCCTTTTAATAATGACACAACTTTCACCCTCGAAGTAACTTATAAAGATTGCCATGATAATATATATTCCGAATTTGATGAAGTTAATGTTTATAAATTACCTAAAGTTATTGTAAACCTCCCTGAAACAGATTTAATTTGTCAAAACGAGACCAAAGTTTTAGATGGAACTGTTCAAAATCCTTCTGATTATACTGATATTTCCTATGAATGGGTTGATGCATCAGGAAACGTTTTAGGAACCGATCCTAAATTAACTATTAATGAAGGGGGCGTCTATACTTTGAATGCTACTGTTGATGGTTGTACAGCAAGTTTTACAGATAATGTTGAACCATACAGATTTGAATGTCGTGTGCCTGAAGCTATTTCCCCCAATGGTGATGGTATCAATGACCAATGGTATTTAGATTATTTAGCTAAACGAGGCGGTATTGACAAAGTAGAAATTTTTGATCGACGTGGTGTTAAAGTCTATGACAAAGAAAATTACGTTAACGAGTTTGTAGGAAAAAATAATAATGGCAATGAATTACCGGCAGCTACCTATTATTATGTAATCAAATTAAAGGACGGCCGAAAACTAACCGGCTGGTTGTATTTATCAAGATAAAAACTAATTCACTATGAAAAAAATAATATTAAGTATTATTGGATTATTATACCTTTC
>WGDF01000368.1 GCA_015493405.1 Flavobacteriaceae bacterium | reverse complement strand
TCAATCAATTGATTGAGTGCTTCAAAAAAAGGATCATTGTGGACTATATCAGATTTTTTATGAGCGCCATCCTTTTGAAACTGGGATAAAAATTTACCTAAACTTTTTAAAGAATTTTTTCGTTCTTGTATTGTCATTATCAAAAATGGTATTATATTTGTCTACAAAATTAAACTATTAATACATAAAAATTAAAACTATGGCATTATTTATTAACGAAGATTGTATCAATTGCGGTGCTTGTTTGGCAGAATGTCCCAATACTGCTATTTACGAGCCTGGTGAAGAATGGAATATGGCTGATGGCACTTGTCAGGATGACGATGCCGCTCAAGATCCTATTTCAGATGAATTCTATTATATCGTACCGAACAAATGTACGGAATGTGTCGGTTTCTTTGATGAACCTCAATGTGTGGCTGTATGTCCCGTTGATGCTATTGACAAAGACCCTAATCATGAAGAATCTCCTGAAGAATTAATGGAAAAATACAAAAAATTACATTGCGTAGATTAATTGTATATTCTGTTGATTAAAAACTAAAAACGAGGCTGTTTCAAATAGAGACAGCCTCGTTTTATATCCGGATTTAAAGACTTTTATTTGGTTAAATAATAAACCAAGGAAATATTGAAGCCTTTATTTGTTTTCTTTAAATTGTTTGGGTCAAAATATGCAGCATTTTTTAAATGTGGTGTAAGATTGTTAAAGCCTATACTGTATTGCAATTTCAGCATAAATTGTTGCAATTTATAGCCCACACCTAAATCAAGACCAACATCAAAAGCGTTGTAAGCTTTAATTACAGGAATGTCACTTTCATCATCAACAAAAGCATCTTCATCAACGGAACCGGATACTGCTTGCAAAGCATCAGTTTGTTTTGCATTGTCAGAAGAGCCGTCATTAGTGTAAGTCGCGTCTATTTTGGAAGTACCGCCTAAACCGTAAGCAAAGTAAGGCCCTGCTGTAAGGTAGATATTGTCAATATTATAATAAAAATGAAGTGGTAATGCCAAATAGTTATAATTGTAGGTCCAGTAACCGTCAACGCTGCCACTCATTCCTTCTCTTTTCAAAAGTGCATCCCAATCTATTTGGTAACCCTTTTGTGTAAATAATAAAGCTGTTTGTAACCCCATTTGATCATTAAGCGGGTATTCTGCCACGATGCCCAGATTGAAACCGAATTTTGATTTGGTTGGATAATTGTAATCTCTGTAGTCATCACTGATAGATTGAGAAATATTGGTGTTGTTTAAGCCCAATTGCACGCCCCATTTTATTTGACCATTCATCTGATAAGTCAAAAAAAAGACCATTAAAATTTGAAATAAATGTTTTGTTTTCATCATAATAGTTTTTAAGATATACCAAATGTAATATTTTTTTCAGTCGGGTAAAAGGACAAAAATCATTTAGAGTTCAAATATTTTAAAACTTTGATGGGTATCTTTAACCAAACTTTCAGTGCGTTCGACATGGGTGTCCGATATAAAAATTTGCCCAAAGCTTTTATCATTAACCATTTTGACAATTTGAGCCACTCTATTTTCATCTAATTTATCAAATATATCATCAAATAGCAGAATCGGGATTTGCTGTGATTCAAGTTTTAAAAATTCAAATTCGGCCAATCTCAATGCGATTAAAAAGGATTTTTGTTGCCCTTGACTGCCAAATTTCCGAATAGGTTTTTCATTGATTTCAAATAAAAAATCGTCTCGGTGAATGCCTTTAGAGGTATGTTGCAGCAAGCGATCTTTCTGAATGTTTTCTTCTAATAAATCGATGAGGGGTTTGATTTCGAGTTCGGAATAATAACTGATATCAACGGCTTCTTTATCTTGTGACAACACGGCATATTTAGCTTTTAGAAACTCGGAAAAATTTTGGATAAAAAGTTTACGTTTGTTGAATATTAAACTGCCGTATTGATGCAATTGTTGATTGTAAATATGTAGCGTATCTCGGTCAAAATGATGATTGGCTGCAAAATATTTCAATAAGCGATTTCGTTGTGCCAACACTTTTTGATAGTGGATCAAAGCAGATAAATAATTGGCATCGGCTTGAGAAATGATTTTATCAATAAATTTACGACGTGTTTCACCACTTTCAGAGATCAAATCGCGGTCATATGGCGAAATCATAACCAATGGAATCAGACCGATATGATCGGCCAATCGGTCGTAGGTTTTATTATTACGTTTGATGGTTTTCTTTTTATCAATTTGATAACTGACTTGTATTATTTCGTTTTTATCGGCAATATTAAAAAGGCCTTTTATGCTAAAAGCCGGTTCCTCAAATTTGATGATTTGGCGAATGTTATGATTAAAATAAGATTTGCCAAGTGCCAAAAAATAAATAGCATCAAGAATATTAGTTTTTCCAACACCATTATTCCCTACAAAACAGTTGATTTTGTGATCAAATTCAAAGGATTGCTCGGCAAAATTCTTAAAATTAAAAAGCTTTAATTCTTGTAAATACATGATTTTTAGTAAACGATAAAGTTAAACAAAGCAAAAAAAATATGCAAGTTTTATGATTATAAACTATATTTGTCTGATTAAAATTTATGTTATGGGTATATTAAAAACGATTATTATTATATTGGTTGTATATTATATTTTCAAAATTGTCATGCGTTTATTAGCGCCAATGATGGCGAAGAAAATGATGGAGAAAGCCTCCCAAAATTTCGAAAATCAGTTTAACAATCCTTATTACAAAGAACGACCTAAAACTAAAGCAGGCGAAACCTATATTGAAAAGAAACCGTCTGAAAAATCAAATTCTTCACAATATGACGAGGGAGAATTTGTCGATTTTGAAGAGGTCGATTAAAAAATTTCAGGGCATCCTAGTCTGACTAATTGTTTGCGACAATTAAAATTATAACCCAAAGTTATTTGGTGAAAACCGCTATTGCTCAATGGGATATCCGATAAGTCATAGGTGTAGGTATAGGCTATAGTGAACTTATTAATTCTGGCGCCAAGAATAGGGGTTATATTTTGATAAAAGGATTGATTGGCATCTTTGAGCCAATCTCTTCTGTAGGAAGCGCCCACATAAACTTGATTATGCCCTGCTAATGTAAAATAAAATTTTAGATTGCCATCGGTAATCATTTGTCCGGAAAAGTCTTTGTATTGGACCAATACGGAAGGTTCAAAATGAATATTTCCTTTGCCGGCATAAATTCCCATAGAGACGACATAATTTCTTAAGTTGACTTGTTCAAATCCGGAATATAAATTACGACTGGCCAAAAGAGCATTTTTTAACGTTGCATTAAAAAAGAAACCTCTTAAGTGGTAGGATAAGCCAAAATCTAGATTGTAATACATTGCACTTTGAATAACACCGGAGATGATCGGATCATATCTGGCGGGGTCAAAACTGGTTTCGTCCAATTGATTCTGCACTAATGTTCCGGCAATACCAAAGGATAATTTGTTGACATAGGCTCCGTTACCAAAATTAAGATGATGGGCAAAGGCCAATTGTAATCCCTTTTGAGAATGATAACCATTGCGGTCATTGAAAATAATAGCGCCAAACCCATTTTGTCCTTCTTCGCCCAAGTGGGTTTGAAAACTAAAGGTTTGTAACATAGGATTATCTGCCATGTCAAACCATTGCATTCGTCCGGTCAATCTTATTTTAGCGCAACTACTGGCACCTGCCATCGAGGGATGGAGCAAATATAAATTATCTGATAAGTAATCATGGTAGATGGGAATGCCTTCTTGAGCTTTTATAATATGAGGGCTAAGCCATAAAAATAGAAAGAGGATATAAATATTTTTTTTCATGTTGTCAAAAAATGAGTTTTTAATTTGAAAAATTAATTATAAGAAAATATAAAAAACGCATAAAAATATAAAAAATTATTTGAGCTGCCTAATTTAATCTTTAAAAAACGAGTCCACAAACTCATTTTTATCAAATTCTTGTAAATCTTCAATTTTTTCTCCTACTCCGATATATTTAACCGGTATTTGAAATTGATCGGAAATACCTATAACTACGCCACCTTTGGCTGTGCCGTCTAGTTTTGTAACGGCTAGAGCATTGACTTCCGTAGCTTTGGTAAATTGCTTAGCTTGTTCAAAAGCATTTTGCCCTGTTGAGCCATCTAAAACCAATAGAATCTCATGTGGTGCTTCCGGAATAATTTTTTGCATAACATTTTTGATTTTACTCAATTCGTTCATCAAATTGATTTTGTTGTGCAAACGGCCTGCCGTATCTATTAATACGATATCAATATCATTGGCAACGGCAGATTGCAGTGTGTCAAAAACGACAGAAGCAGGGTCACTCCCCATTTTTTGTTTAATGATGGGAATATTGACGCGATTGGCCCAAATCTCCAATTGGTCTATGGCTGCAGCTCTAAAGGTGTCAGCTGCGCCTAACACAACTTTTTTGCCTTCATTCTTAAACTTGTTGGCCAGTTTGCCAATCGTGGTTGTTTTGCCGACGCCATTAACACCTACAACCATAATAACATAAGGTTTAGTAGTTTCAGGACTGAATTTTAAAGCATGACTGAGTTCGTTTTCAGCCAATAGTCCGGCTATTTCTTCTCGTAATATTTTATTGAGTTCGCCGGTGCCTAGATATTTATCTTTAGCGACTCTTTTTTCGATGCGGTCAATAATTTTGAGGGTGGTATCGACGCCGACATCAGAAGTGATGAGAATTTCTTCCAAATCGTCCAAGACTTCATCATCAACTTTAGATTTGCCGGCAACTGCCTTGGATAATTTGGAAAAAAAACTTTTTTTGGATTTTTCGAGTCCTTTATCAAGGCTTTCCTTTTTATCTTTTGAAAATATTTTTTTAAACATAATAAGTATTCATTAATAAGGCCCAAAATAATGTTTTTTAAGGCAAATTCCAAATAATATTATTTCATAAAAAAAACCAATTGAGCCAGCTCAATTGGTTTTTTTGGAATTAATTTTTATAAAAAAATTACTTTTTGAAAAAGTTTTTAGCCAAGTCGGCATTGACAATTTTTTCTTCAAAGACATACGCACCTGTTTTAGGTGATTTCTTCATACGGATCACTTTAGTGAATTTTTTTGAACCTGTTTGTAAGGTTGCAACTGTTTTCTTTGCCATGTCTTAATTATTTAATTTCTTTGTGTAAAGTATATTTACGCATGATCGGATTATATTTTTTCAATTCTAATCTACCGGGTGTATTTTTTCTATTTTTGGTAGTGATGTATCTTGAAGTACCCGGAAGCCCACTATCTTTGTGCTCTGTGCATTCCAATATGACTTGCACTCTGTTACCTTTTGCTTTCTTTGCCATTTCTTTCTAAATTTATACGTTTCTTGTTAGATAGCCTTTAGCTTTAGCTTCTTTCATAGCTGCAGCTACACCTTTTTTATCAATAATTTTTAATCCTGCTTTAGAAACTTTTAAGGTTACCCAGCGGTCTTCTTCAGGAATATAAAATTTCTTCTTAAAAAGATTGATATCAAATCTTCTTTTGGTTTTGTTATGTGCATGGGACACATTGTTGCCCATCATCACTTTTTTTCCTGTTATTTCACAAACTCTCGACATCTCGCTTTATTTTTATCTTATTCAAAATTGAGTGCAAATTTATGAATTATTTTTTATTAGACAAATATTTTCGTGGCTTATTTCTCTAAATATCCATATTTTTTTAAGCCTAAAGAGAATAGTATATAGATTTAAAGCATTTTATAGCCCAAATTAAAGCTGAGACCGCCATAAGTTGCGGCATTGTAGCCGGCTTGTATAAAGAAATGATCCCAATCTCCGCGGACCCCAAACTCCAGTTTTTCTCTGCTAAAGTTGTTGTTGATGTCCAGAGGGTCTTTGACATCTTGTGCCACAACGGCGCCTGTTCCGGTAGGATCGGCAACATATACGGGGTAATTTCCTTGTACCATAATATGAGAACTACCTGTGTTGACGCCGGCGCCACCAAAGACAGAGATGTGTTGGGATAAATCATATGAAAAATAG
>WGDF01000367.1 GCA_015493405.1 Flavobacteriaceae bacterium | reverse complement strand
TTAGATCTCAAGAAACTGGACAGTTTCGGATTGAGTATTATGCCTTTATTAGCCCAACAGTTAAACGGAACATTTGAGATTAAAAATGACCATGGTGTCAAAGCAATCATCACTTTTCCTAGAGCCTAATTATATGATTTAAGGCAAAACGCACTTAAAACCACTGCGGTTGCAACGGAAGCATTCAAACTTTCAGCCAAAGCTCCGGCCGCTTTTGGAATGGTAATTCTGTGTGTGATTAAATCGGAAATTGGCTTGCCAATACCATTTCCTTCATTGCCAATAACAATGACAGCTTGGTCGGGCAACTCCGTTTGGAAGAGATTATCACCTTGCAAGAAAGTACCGAAAACCGGCAAGGGTGTTTGTTGTAAAAATTGATTTAAATCAGTATATAATACACGGACATGAGCCAAAGCGCCCATCGTAGCTTGCACTACTTTAGGGTTATAACAATCCACCGTATTTTTGGAACAAACAATATGTTGCACACCAAACCAGTCGGCTGTTCTGATAATCGCTCCCAAATTACCCGGATCTTGCAAACCGTCTAAAGCCAAAACCAGCCCTTTTTGAGGTAATTGCATCTCATTTTTCGGTTTAAAAATGGCTAAAGCATCTTTAGGATGTTGCAAAAAACTGATTTGTTTCAGTTGCTTGGAACTAACCGATTCCATATTGATTTCTGTAGAAAAACCATATTTTTCCGAATCAATGGCATATATTTTTAGAGGTGTAAATCCGCCTTTGATAAAATCAGCGATACTTTTCCAACCTTCCACCACAAAGGCTTGATGTAAATTTCGGTATTTTTTTTGCTTTAACTGAGCAACAAACTTTTGATCGGCTTTGGTCATAAGAAAATAATTATTAAAATATCATCAAAAAAAATTACTTTTGTAAGATTAGATCATCTATGAAATTTTATACAAAAATATTACTATTTTTTTTAACCGGCTCATTAGCCTCTTGTAATTTGTATCGCAAAATACCGCCACACAAATATCTTTTGCGTAAAAATACCATCTTGGTCGATCAAAAAAAAGAAAAATCCGACGCCGTTAGCAGCCTGATTTTACTACAACCCAATGCTTATATTCTGGGCTATCCTTATTGGGTTGATCTCTATATGCTGGCCGATCAACATCCTAATAAAACCTTTTATCATTGGGTTCTGAAACACCCTAAAGCTTATCATTCTTTAAAAAAACTGATCTCACGAAAACAAATTGTGCAGTTGCAATACTATTACAGAGATATTAATAAAACCATTCAAAAAATAGGTAAACCTCCTGTATTTATTGATACTTCAAAGATACATATGTCTTCGGAATTGCTAAAATACCATTTTGTCAATCAATCATATTTAGATGCCCAATCGGCTTTCGAAATTGATACGCTCAACCGGCATAAAGCCCATGTGGTCTATCATATTCAGAAAAACGACTCCTATCTCATTAAAAAATATGCCTCAAACATTCCTTCTCCTTATTTGGCTCAATTATACCAAAATTATAAAACCAAAAGCCCGATTAAAATTAACCGGCCTTATAACAGAGCCGATTTTGTAAAAGAGAAAGAAAATCTGGTTAAATTATATCGCAATAAAGGTGTTTTTCATTTCCAGCCTTCTTACATCAATTTCGATTTGGTTTTTGACAGTATTAATGCACCACATCAAATCGAAGCTTATCTCAATATCCCAAACAGACTGATTACGACACAAGACACGGTTTACAACGAGCCTTTCCTCCCCTATCATATCAAAGATGTCAATATTTACATCTCTAAAACTCGAGATTTTGATCCCAATCAGAAAAAAGATTCCGCTTTTTATAATGGTATTCATATTTATAGCATCAATGATCCCTTGCATTACAAAGCCAAATTATTGGCCAATTCGGTTTTTATCAAACCAGGCAAATTATACAGCGACCAAGATCGCTTGCGCACACACCGGCTTCTTATGAGTTTGCAAAACTTTAAGCAAACTTACATTCAATTCGCCGAAAATAAACAAGACACCACCCTCAGCACCAATATATTTATCATTCCCGAAAAACGCTTCAGCTGGAAAGGATCTGTGGATTTTACCCATTCCAACATTCACGATTTGGGCATCAAAGGAAGTACGTCTCTATCAGTTAAAAATATATTTCATGGCGCAGAAGACTTGAATACTTCTTTATATTTTATGACGGCTTCTTCCAAAGGGCTGAATACTGCAACGCGCTTTTTTGATGTCAACGAGTTCGGAGCGGATATCACTTTAAAATTTCCGAGATTACTTCTGCCATTTGGGCTGAACAAATATATTCCTAAATATATGGTGCCCAAAACCTATCTTACTTTTCTATCCAATACCCAAACCAACATTGGCCTGGACCGCAGCAAATATGCCGGTATTTTCGGTTTTGAATGGCGCCCCATTAAAGAACGTAAATTTAAAGTGGATTTATTAAATTATATGTTCATAACCAATAAAAAGGATTATAAATATTTTGACATTTACACTTTGGCCTTTAAGCAAGTGCAAGATATTGCCACCCAATTGGGACAAACGCTTGATGCACCTGATATCGCCGATGCATATATCAATTCATTATTGACTGATGCCAATTTTGAAGCAACCCATCCCGATATTTACCGACAATTGCAAAATATAAAAGAACGCGAAGTGCGTATCACCCAAAATATTTTTATTTTGAGTAATAAATTTGATTTTTATTATGACAGCCGCAAACATCCTTTAGA